>NZ_JAITJM010000026.1:0-20077 GCF_031278955.1 Candidatus Endomicrobiellum cubanum
TTCTGTTGATACACTAAAAAAAGATTCTGAAGTGAAAGTTTTGTTTAATTGCACAGAAGAAAACATAAAAACTGCCATGATGATGTTTAATAACAAATACCTAAAAGGATTGTTATTAAGAAGAAATTCTATTTAAAAAACAAAACTGTATCCATAAAATAGTTTTTTTTGGAAAACATCTAAACTTACTCTATCAACCCAAAAGCAAAAAGTGGTTTTTTGTCCGTGCTATTGTCGTAGGAATCGGCAAGAATAATTTTTCTTCCGGTTTTAATTCCTTTAAATTGACTTCTACCTTTACCCTTGCCCCCGATTTCAAAAACAATATTATCATCAGGCAAAATATAATCAGGTGTTTTTTTGCCGGATGTGGATTTTAAATAAAAAATATTTTTGCCAATCATTCTGCAGGCTTCAACAAAAAAGTCTTCTCTTAATCCACCAATACAAAAATCAAAATTTTGATACAACAAGCGATAAGGCAAATCTAACAAAATTTTTGGTTCTTTTAAAACATTTGTGCCTTCTGGCCAAACAACTTGCAAAATAAACGCCTTCTCCAAAAGTGAGACATACTGTTCTGCTTTATATTTAGTTACACCCAAATTATTTGCAATGCTGGAATAATTTAGCCCCTCTACCTGTGACAGAGCTGCAAATTTTACAAGCTTATTTATAATCTCAAGTTCTGCTACTGTAATATTTTTATTTATGCGAGGAATATCTTTATAAATTATAGCATTTAAAATATTCCCAAGCAAAGGCATAATATCTGGTTCTTCCAAAGCAAATGGCATTAACCCACCTTTAATGTAAGCATAAAAATACTGCATAAAAGATAGGAGATTTGATGGAAGCTCTTCATTTATAAAATCTTCAAAAGACAGAGATGGAATTTGGAATTGATTTTTAAATTCAATGTATTCTCGTAACGTAAATGGATAAAGATTTTTTAGCAAGACACGTCGTGAAATGTCATTTTTATATTTGACCATAGAAAGCGCGGTAGAGCTTGTAAAAAACACTTTTATATTTAAAAGTTCGTAAATACTTTGTATCTGGTTATCAAATTTTTCATAAGCATGGACTTCATCCAAAAAAAAGTTTACTATTTTTAGCTTTTCTTTTAGTTCTTGTATAACGGTAAACATATCACCGTCAAAACTTTCCATAGAAATATAAAAAGAACAGGGCATGCTTTGCGCAAGTTGTTTTAGCAACGTCGTTTTACCAACGCCACGCGGGCCAACAATACCTACAAAATGTTTACCTGTATCTTCCAATAATTCGGTATAAAGTTTCCTTTTTTGTGCATACTGTTCAATACTTTTCTTTGATAATCTGTCTAATTCTATAAGTTTATTAAATTCCATATTGAACACCAATTAACATAGATTTTGTTTAATTATTTAACAAAATAATATATATTTTGTCAAGCAATTAAACAAAATCTAACTATCTTTCCTGAATCCGATCAAGTCAGGTACTAACACAATGGCTATTACTGTAATGCCCGTTATGTTAACGTTAATGAGAGAGTCTCTAAAATCCCTTAATAGTATAGTGGAGGATAAAATTAATGTTTAAATTTTATGATAGAAAAAATGAACTTCAGGTATTATCTAAAATTAAACAAATTTCTTCTAAAATAGCTCAAATGACTTTTGTGATTGGTCGCCGTATAGGAAAAACAACGCTACTTATAAAAGCCCTTGAGGGAACTACAACTCTTTATTTTTTTGTAGCTAAAAAAATGAAGCTTTACTTTGCTAAGAATATCTCAATGAAATAAAAGAGAAGTTGTCTGTAACTGTTTTCGGATCTATTACAACATTTAAAGATTTATTTGCCTATGTTATGGATTTGTCAAAACATCAAACCTTTACTTTAGATTATTGATGAGTTTCAAGAATTTTTAATATTAATTCCTCTATTTATTATAGCGATATGCAGCATATATGGGACATAAATAAGCATCAAGCCACATAAATTTGATTTTGTGTGGTTCTATTTATTCTTTGACGTCTTTGACGCAGAAATTTTTGAAAATTCAAAAGAGCCTCTTTTTGGAAGGACTACATCTAGACTACAGGTACTTCCATTTTCTATTGACACGCTTAAAAATATTCTCAACGATTACCTACCAGAGAAGCCTTGCTCGCAATGTATGTTCTTTCTGGTGGCGTTGCCAAGTACGTTGAACTTTTTATACAGGCAAAAGCTCTGTCTTTTGAAGCAATGATCAATGAAATATTTTCAGAAAATTCGTTATTTTTAGACGAGAGGGAAAATATTCTAATTGATAAACTTGGGAAAGATTATGACAACTATTTTTCAATTCTTACTTTAATAGCATCTTCTAAAACGTCTAGAAGTGAAATGGAATCTACTATGGAAATGCAAGTTGGTGGTTTTTTGGATAGATTAGAAAATGATTTTTCTTTAATTTCAAAAGTCAGGCCAATTTTTGCAAAACCATTAAGTAGAAATGTACGATACCGTATTACAGACAACTTTTTAAATTTTTGGTTTAGATTTATATACAGATATCGTAGTGTTATTGAAATGCATAACTTTAAATATGTAAAAGATATAATTAAAAGAGATTACACAACATATAGCGGCACAATTTTAGAACGTTACTTTACACAAAAAATCGCAAATGAATGTAATTTTTCTGCAATTGGTTCTTATTGGGAAGTCGGAAATAAAAATAAAATTGATATTGTCGCTATAAATGAACACGAAAAACGTGTGCTCATTGCTGAGATAAAACGTCAGAGAAAAAATATAGACATCAATTTATTAAAAAGCAAATAGATTAGTTCAAAAATTAACAGGGTATAAAATAGATTTCCAGGTCTTTTCTATGGAAGATATGTAATGTAAACCTAACATTAGGTCCAGTCTATAAAATTTTATAGACTTAGTTTATTATATACCAAATTAGCAATAGAATAACTGTTTTTGATGAAATTGAATATAATAGGGTTGTCAGTCCGCTTGTTTTATTATTCAAACAACGAAGGTTCATCCTGGCATCTTTTATTAATCAATGTATTCTTATAACATACATCATCATCCCAAAGTGTTTTGCTTTCAATAACAATTTTTGGTAGAATTTTTTTATGAAAGTGTGTAAGTTACCTAAAAAGAGTAAAGACCATTCCTATATAACTTTTACAGCTAAGCAGAATCAACTGCAAGAAAAAAAGTTTGCTTGTGTGCCCTCTAACAAACGTATTGTTTTTGCTCCACACTGTATGCGAAACACTTTTACATGTACTGCCGTTGAAAAAGATAGTTATTATATTTGTGCTGAGTGCGGTTCTTGTAAAATAGCTCAAATAAGCAAACTTGTAAAAAAATTAAATTATATGGCAATGTATATTGTAAAAGGTGGTAGGATAATAAGTAAAATTATACAAGAGCAAAAACCACAAGCTATAGTTGGGATTGCTTGCTTTTTTGAAGGTTATCAAGCTTTTAAAATGTTAAAAGAAGAAAATTTGGCTGTACAGTTTACTCCTCTTACAAAAGATGGTTGTTTTGCTACTGATACAGATTTAGAAGAAGTAAAAAGAGTGCTTAGTTTAGGTTGTTAATTGTTAAATTCTTATCTTTACTCCAACATATTATTTCTTCTCAAACTTTTTTACTAGAAAAATAAAATAAAAAAATGTACGATATTTTTATAATTAATAAATTATATATAGAATATTGTTATATAATATTGAGAATCAAAAAGGAATAAAAATGACGACATTAAAATTTACTGAGTTAAACTTATCTAACGAGATAATTAAAGCTGTTGCAGATTTAGGCTTTGAAGAAGCTACGCCCATACAAAGTTTGTCTATACCAAAACTTATGTCTGGGCTAGACATTATTGGACAAGCTCAAACAGGTACGGGGAAAACTGCAGCTTTTGGTATACCTGTTTTAGAAAAAATTGATCCTAAAAATAAAGATGTACAAATTATAATTTTATGCCCTACAAGGGAACTTGCAATACAAGTTGCTGAAGAATTAAAACTCTTTTCAAAATATAAAAAGGGTATTAATATAGTGCCTGTTTACGGTGGACAGCCCATACAAAGACAAATATTTGCTCTTTCTAAAGGGGCACAAATTATTATAGGTACGCCTGGTAGAGTTATAGATCATTTAGAACGTAAAACATTAAAGCTCCAAACAGCGTCCACAATTGTTTTAGACGAAGCAGACGAAATGTTAGATATGGGATTTAGAGACGACATAGAATTAATATTAAAATCTATGCCTCAAGAAAGACAAACTGTCTTTTTTTCTGCAACAATGCCTAAAGAGTTTTTATTTCTTACGAAAAAATATCAAAAAAATCCTGAAACTATAAAAGTTATAAGCGAAAAGCTGACAGTACCTTTAATTGAGCAGTATTATTTTGATTTAAGAGAACACCAAAAATTAGAAGCTCTTACAAGGTGCTTAGATATGCATTCTCCAAAGCTTTCTATTGTATTTTGTAATACTAAAAAAAGAGTAGATGAAATAACTTCCTCTTTGCAAGCCAGAGGATATGGTGCAGACGCATTACATGGGGACATGAACCAATCTCAAAGAGATAGAGTTATGACCAAATTTAGAAGTAACTCTATAGAAGTGCTTGTAGCAACAGATGTAGCGGCAAGAGGAATAGATGTAGATGACATAGACATGGTATTTAACTATGATGTGCCAAAAGATGACGAGGATTATGTGCACAGAATAGGCAGAACCGGAAGAGCTGGCAGAACCGGCAAAGCGTACAGTTTTGTTTCAGGTAAGGATATATACAAATTAAGAGATATTCAAAAATATACAAAAGTAACAATTAAAAGAATTAAAGTGCCTACATTGTCTGATGTTGAAAACGTGAAAACTACGATGATGCTTGATAAAGTAAGAGAATCTTTAAAAGAAAAAGATTTAGAAAAATATTCAAGACTTGTAGAATCTTTAATTGCTGATAATTTGACTTCTTTAGATGTTGCTGCTGCTCTTTTAAAAATGCTGTTTGCAACTCAAAAAAAAGAGCAAGAACAAAAAGCAGATATTTTTGCAAACACAAAAGATAGATATTTAGATACTGGCGCTAGAGATAGAGGTATGGTCAGGCTGTTTATAAATATTGGTAAAAAAGACAATGTAAGAGCTGGTGATTTTGTAGGAGCTATTGCAGGAGAGGCAGGTATTAGCGGTGATATGGTTGGAAACATCAAAATTTTAGATGCTTTTTCTTTTGTTGAAGTGCCCCTGGAGCATGCAGACAATATAATAAATGCCTTGCATTCTAGCAATATAAAAGGAAAAAGGGTTTCTGTTGAATTGGCAAAAGGATTAACTGACACCTTTGAAAAACGTTCTAATAATTATATATGTTTTTCAGGCTCAAAAACTTCAAACTCAAGAAATAGAGGATAATTATATGCCAGTATTTGAATTTGCCTGCAATAACTGCAAAGAACATTTCGAAATGCTTATTTTAGAGAGCGAAAGTAAAATAGAATGTCCAAAGTGTAAAAGTGTTGATACTATAAAGCAGTTTTCTACATTTTCTGCAAAATCACAAAGCAATAAATATAAATGTTGTAGTGGATGTTGCCATCATTAAATTAGATTTAAAATAATTTAATTATCGTGTCTTTTTCTTTCGGATTGCTTGTTGCAACCATCTTTATTGAGAAGAAAATTACTTTCTTTTAGGCAAGTAAGAGTAATTGTCTTTTGTAAGACTTGGTATTGTTTGAGATTCTTGCAAGTATTTCATTAACTGTAATAGTTATAAGTTTTAACACTTACACCATCTCTGGCAATAGTACTATTACTGACTCTTCTAATCCTGAGTATGGGAAAATAAATACTTCTTCCCCTTGGCTTTCTTCTAACTTTAATGTCTCTTCTAATAACTCTCTTGTTATTCATTCTACTATGTCAAGTTACAACAACATCTACGGCTCTGTTAATTTCCCTTTTGCTTCTTCTTCTGTTTCATCTGGTGATTCCAATGTACCTCTTAAAGACTCCATCATCTGTTCTTCTATTTCTCTTACCATTTATAATGATTTAAATCGCTCTTACATCATAGGCTCTTTTTCTTTGTTAAGTGATGCTATTAGATATATCACTCCTTCAAACAATCTCATTAATTCTACTTTCTCCTGAAGCTAAGCTCCCTATACCAATAACTCTATCAACATCTCTAGCTTTTCTAATATATCAAACATCTATGGCGCTTATATATACCTTGATACTAAAAATGATTCTTCTAACCCTGTTACCCTCACCTCTTCTTTTTATCTAGATAACAATTCCATTAATATTTCTTCCTATTGTAATGTAGACCGCATATACGCTGCTTACCTAGACCTATACTCAAACTATAACGCTCTTTATCATCCTAGTACTATCTCTGTTTCCTCTAATTCCATTTCTATTAGTTCTTCTATTAACTACTCACAAATATACTTTGCTCAGTTATCCTTTCAAGGAGGAAATACTACTACTGAGGTTGATAACCTCCTCATTAATAACAACACCCTCTCTTTTACTGCCTCTGATATTGATTTGTCAACTACTAATGTTTATTTAGTTAATACTAGTACCCATTCTCAAAATTCTATTATCCATAACACCATTGCTGAAAATAACTACGTTAATTTCATTAATGCTAAACCAGATCTTGTTGGCATCAGGATGGTGCTCCTGTTAAAATATTTAGAAAAGGTATAGATGTGTTTTGTGGATTACAAACTTTTATTAGGACAAATAGAAAGAAAAAACATTGAGATTTTTAGAGAAACCTATTAATCTTGCATTTACATGGCCTTAGTTTTATACTTTATTCTATAAAAAATAATTAAAAAACTAATACTGCCACAAAAAATAAAACTTAAAAGCATTCCGAACATAAAGATCTTATCATTGCGGATATATCCATGTAAAATACTAAATAACTGGATTATATTAAACCCAATAAACGTTATAAGCGATAAACCTTTAGTGTTTTTTGTCTTATATAAATTAATAGCTTGCGGTAAAAATAGTACACCATTTATAAACATTCCAACTCCAAAAACTGCCTCTATAAACCATATAGTATACTCTTGCATTTGTTCTCTCCTAGACACTATAAATTAAATATTAACTACACATTTTTTTGTTTTATAGTATTTAAAATCAACCTTATTTCAGTACCTATATTTTCTTTACTATTAATCAATATTTGCGCATTCATATCTTTTAAAGTTTGCATAATTTGCCCAAACCCTAAACCGTGTCCATTTTTTTTTGTTGTTTGCACTTCTTGACAATTTATTATTTTTTCTATCGTTTCTTTTGGCATTCCTTTCCCATTATCTTTTACATAAATTTCTACTTTGTCTTTTTTTAGAATATAACCAATATCTACTCTGCCTTCGTCTTTACCCTCTAACGATTCTATAGCATTATTGATTATATTAGACATCATCCTAGAAAATCCAGAAGAATCTCCTTTCACACAGACAGAGCTATTTTCTTTATCTGGATAATAATTAATTTCTACACTATTTATTTTATATTCATATTTTTTAATTTCTACTATGCTATCCAAACTTAAACCTAAAATTATGTACTCTTCTTTATTTTGAGATGGTTCCATTTTTTTGAGATTCATGCATGCATATTTATCCATTAAACTTTTAGACATAGTCTCTATACTTTTAATAGATAAATCCAAAATATTCTTTTCTTTTTCAGATAGTTTATCAGCACTCATAAACTGAACCATTTTCAAAGAAGATATTGGAGAAAATATATCATGACTTACTTGCTTTGCAATATTATAAAGCTCTTCTTGTAATATTACCTTTTTTTGTAACTCTTCTGCTCTTCTACGATCTGTTATGTCCATTGAAGTACCTATAATTCCAACAACATTATTGTTTTCATCATAAAGTGGAGATTTCTTTGTTAATAATGTAACACTTCTACCATCCAGAAAAGTTCCTGTTTCAATAATTTCTTCAGATATCTCAGTTTTCATAATTCTTTTATCTGTTTTCTCTATTACCTCAGCAGCATATTTTAGTAATAAATCATAATCTGTCTTACCAACTACCTCTTTTGGAAAATTTAACCCTAATATTTCGGCTTCCATTTGATTACAACCCAAATAAACTCCATTGATGTCTTTCCAATAAACACATCCTGGAATATATTGCAAAATATTGTCAATATAAGTTTGAGTTTTTAAAAAATTTTGCAATTCTTCTTTTGTTTTACGATCTGTTATGTCTATTGAAACTCCTATAACTCCAACAACATTATTGTTTTCATCATAAAGCGGAGACTTTCTTGTTAACATTACCACCGTTCTACCATCACTCAAAGTGGGAATTTCTATAACTTCTTCTGGAACTCTGCTTTGTATAACCATTTTATCTGTTTTTTGTAATATAGAAGCAGTATCTTTCCATGAAAAATCATAATCCGCTTTTCCTATCATTTCTTCAGGAGACTTTAAACCTGCCAGTTCAGCTTCCATTTGGTTACAGCCCAAGTAAACCCCATTAAGGTCTTTCCAATAAACATATCCAGGAATATACATCAGAATGTTATTAGGGATATTCATAAAATTCCCTTTCCAAAATCCACAGCCAAATATCCCTGCTGTGAATAAACTAATGAACTAAAAAAACTATTACCACTGTATATTTTATTCAGAAAAATAGAAGGAAGATCTTTATAAACAATCAATGAAGAAGAAACATCAAATATTTTTGGAGTATTCAAATATAAAGGGAGCTCTGCCAGAAAGTATTTTGCAGCAATATTTAACGCTTCTTCATTTACAAAATCAGAACTACCTTTACCTGCTAACACCCATTTTGAAGTTTCTAAACATCCTTTTCTAAAATCTTCATTAGTCTCATATAATTTTATACAAATATCATAAATTTCTAAGTATTTCCGATTATTCATAAGGTCACTAAAAAAAATCATTTGATTTTTAGCTTCATCGTCTGAAAGATTATTAGCAATAAGTGCTCTCAGAGCTTTATGTTCTAAATTTTTATCATGCTTTCTTGTTTTTTTCTTTGCTTTTTCCTCACTACAACCAACAGCTTGAAGCGTATATGCTGAAATTTCAGTAGGGATAAAAACACTGATTTTTTTAAAATTAGCTAATCCCCACGCAAATAATCGTTTTAAATTCTCTTCCGAATAATAACTATTAAATGGACTTATACCTATTAGAGCATGTTCTTTTAGATTAAATATCTTCTCTGATTTAGAATTAATAAATTTTACTGAAGCTACATTTTTTTCACTCATAACAATACCTTTACCGTAATCCTAGATCTTATAATAATTTTTTGAACAAAATATGTAGAAGTTACTTTTGCTTTTTTAGCATATCGTCACTACTTTATAACGCCAGTAACAATAATAATCGCAATATCTTTCATTTTTATGTAATTTCAACTTTAAATCCCACACATTATAAAAACCTTCTCAGCCTTAATAAGAATCAACTTATTATTCGAATATATTTCCCTCCAAAACCAATATATTCTTTCCATCTGTAGTAAATTTCTTCAAACTGCACTATTCTTTTAAATCTTACAAAAAATATTAAAACTTTGCTTTGTTTTACAGCGACCAATTTAAAAAGTTGAAATTTTCATCAGGTTGAGGTATTATGATTGAAGACTGATATGGCCATCTTTCAACTTCATAAGAGTCTTCATTAACGCTAACTACAAATTCCATATTATCATACTTACAAGGAAACTTCAAACTTTCAAACGGTATAGAAAGCTCTATACTACTTCCAAAATTAGCTTTGACTGAATCTTCAATAGTTTCTTGTCCATTGTAAACAATTGAAACATTTTTTATTTGTTTATTACTGTTAATTTTCAAAACAATTTTCACCTCTAATGGTCTTATAAATACCAAATTAAAATTATACTCTTCTAATGGTTTGGATATATTTTGCTTGTTTAAATCTAACTTCAAGTAAAAATTTTTAATATCAAATCCAAAATTAAAAGATTTTAAAACGGTAGAGATTTGATGCATAGAGCCACCAGAACGGCCAATCTCATAATAACCAGAATTTTTCCATTCAAAAAAATCTGTAACATTACCATCAATTTTGGGATATATAAAATCCTGTGGTTTTATAATTTTATCATATTTATTTTGAGCGCTGTTTATAGATTTATAAAAAACAGCTGGCACCTCTTGGCCCAAAATTTCATATATTTTTATCAAATGCTGTCTATATATAAAATCAAACTCGCCATCACTACTAGAAGAATGGTCATCACCATACCACCAGTTCCAATCTGAACCTTGCGCAATATGCAAATTATTTAAAACTTCTTTTTCTACATCCGCCCCTTTAAGTTCTGGATGTTTATTAAAATGGTCTTTAATAAAATCTCTTGTAGCAGCTAAATATTCCCAAGAAATATTATCTTCTTGGTGCCCTATCCAAACACCAAAATTTCCATTAATCCACGATCCTGCAGTTAAATTTGTTATTGTGTCACTTGGAGGAAACTTCTCAAGATATTCACTTATTCTTACAGTTTCTATGTTAACCTCTGTACTTAGTCTTTCGTACAGCGCTTGTAAAAAATCCCAGCCATCGTTTGAATAATATTCCCAACAATTGTCCCCATCTAAAATCACAGAAACCAGTGGAGCTTCACAAATACTAGAAGCATATTCGCCTATACTTTTTACTTTATTTATAAAATCATTAGCTGCATCTTGGGGAGCCCATTTTGAGTAAACAAAACCTATAGAATCAGATAAACCATGGTCCCTAAATATAATATCTAAATTTTTACCATTAATATTTAATTTAAAAGGTTTAAATAAATGTCTTCTATCTCCATTAAGATATTTTGCGCTGTTAAACAAAACTGATTCATCTGTGGCTATCCATTTCAATCCTGTATCGCTAATTAGGTCAACTGTAGCGTTAGATACAGAACCTTCAGATGGCCACATGCCTAAAGGTTTTCTACCAAAAATATTTTGATAGTAGGACACTGCAGTGTTTATATGCCATAAAGCATCTTCAGGATAAGCAAATCTTTTAGAAGGAAGGTTAATCTTTGGCGTTGCCTCAAGAGCAGAATTTGTATCGCATAAAAGAGGAAGTATGGGATGATAAAATGGCGTTACAGAAACTTCAATTTGTCCTTTATCTTGCAATTCTTTATGTTTTTTTACAACCATACCACAAATTTCTATATGTTTTTGTATAAGTTTATTTTTATCTTCTTCAGTAAAATCTCTACCTTTACTATATAATTGCGCTATAAACTTGTCATTTTTACGCCAATATGGGTCTGTCCAAGATAGGTTAAACCAAACCTGCAAATCTCTAAAATCTTCCACATTAAATGTTTTATAAATGTTTTTATTCCAATCTCTAAAGGTTTCTCTGCCTCTCTTTTCTAAAAGTTCATTATATCTATCATGAGGAGCGATCATCGTATCCCAATTAGCCATAAAAAAATTATTTAGAATAAAAATTTTGTCTTCTTCTGTTAAATCACTTGCTGCTTTTAAAGTTACTTCTAAAAATTTATCTTTTGCTTTTCCAGAAGCGTAGTCTTCAAGCTGAACAAGCAAAGAAGGGACTAAATTTATGTTAGATTTAATTTTTGGGTAGTTATCTAATATTGCGACCATATCATAATAATCTTTAGTCGCATGCAACCTAACCCATGGAAGGTCATAAATTCCTGTGTTAGGATTTTTATAAACTGGTTGGTGCTGATGCCATAAAAATGCAAGATAAACTTTTTTCATTTCAGGATATAAAACTCTCTATACAAAGTATTCAAAATAAAATCTCTAAGATATTAATAGTTCTGTTTAATTATACTATATTTTTTGATTTTCTTCACTTTTAATAACTTTTAACTTAAATAGCATATTCTACTTTAGCATATTCTACTTTCAGCATTCCTTCCATTCTTTCTCTTGCTCCAATATATCCCCTACCACTTAAATTTATATTTATGACTCCCATTATACTAATTACTCCTATTTCTGCTAACCCAACTCCTCCTCCTGACTTGGTCACTTTGGTGACCACTCCTTTAATATTTTTATATATACATCTCATCTTTTTTTACTAATCCGACGAAGTTAGGTATTAGAATTCGCATCGTTATTAAATGGTGAATGTCCACTTTCCTCAATATTCCCATTTCCTGCAACCGCAGTGTTACGTATATCTCACCCATTTATCACTACTTCTTGCCCTCCATACATCTGATTAACAAGCAAAATACAACAGAAACTCATAAACAATAAAACTTCCTTATTCCTCATTCTCTCACTTCCTCTTCTTATAAAAACTAACAAAAAATCCTTTTTAATGCTTTCCTCATATTTTCTTTATTGTATTAATATTACTAGCATAACCATAATGACTTAATCTCTTTACTTCCTATTTCGAATATTCTTACTGTTTATTTCCTATTGCACAAGGTAATTGCTGATATGGTCAAAGTTCCTCAAAGATTAACAAAGAAGAGAGCTGAACTTCTATAGAATTGCACAAAAATTTCTTTATATATCCTCAAATCTACAAACAATTTCTTTATTCTCACTAAATCCTATCGCTAATAATACAACTTTATTCCTATTTCCATCACTCCCTACATACTTTTCATAATACTTCTTTGTTCTTATCTGTTCCATTGCTTCTTTTATCATTCCTTCTACTTTATTATTTTCTTTGCCATACTTTATCTCTATCAAAACAACAAAATCCTTGTGCTTCAATACTACATCTATTCTCCCTTTATCTGTCAATACTTCACTGTTTACTTCTATTCCTGTTGCCCTTGCCAACATTAAAAACAATGAATGATAATACGCTTCTTTGCCTATATGTAAACTATACGGTATATTTGCATACAGACTTTTTAGTATCCCCTCTAATCCTACTGAATCCTTACTCCTCATTACTTTTAGCAGCTTTCCTCTTAATGTTTGTACTTCTGTTATGTCTTTCTTTGTATATGCTTCTAACAAATCACCTAAAAATGCACTCTTTACTTCATAATTTGGGAAATCTATTATATATTCCGATTCATCTTCTACTATCTCTTCTTTCTTTATTGTCAAATATCCTGTCTGAAATAGTAATGCCATACTATTTACATTTGCATAATCGCTATTTCCTCTTAATGTTGCTGAACTTACTACTCTAGCTTCTGATAACAATTCCAAATCGCCTTTCTTCTTTATCTGTTCAATAAGGAATGTTGGCGTTCCTGTGTTAAACCAATATCCTTCAAATTTCTTACTCCTAAAAAACGATAATGTTGAAAATGGATTATATACAAATGTCTTTCCTTCCCATGAATATCCATTATACCATCTCTTTATACTTCCTATTGTCTCTTCATATCTCAATTCCAAACTCTTCCCTGCTTCTTCTATGTATTCCTTAAAATTACTCTCTAACTCTTCTTGCGTATATCCGCATATACTAGCGTATTCAGAGTCCATTGTTATATCATATAGGTTATTCAGAGCAGAAAACACTGATAATCCTGCAAATCTTGATACTCCTGTCATAAACATAAACTTTATATGTTCATCACTCCCTTTTATCACTTGATAAAAATTATGCAGTCTTTCTTTTATCTCTTGATTTACTTCTTTTGCTTTATTTAAACTATCTATCATTGGTTTATCATATTCATCTATCAATATCACCACTTGTTGCCCCTTACTCTTATGTAACTTCTCTATTAGCTCTGCAAACTTAACTCCTATAAGACGCGTTTCTGTTTGGTCAAGTGTAATCTTTTCTCTTTTTGCTGTATCTTCTAAGAACTTATCAAGTGAAATTTCTAATTGTTCTGCTGTCGCATATTGTATCTCTGTAAAATCCAAATGAATAACAGGATATTGTTTAGTCCAATCCCATTTGTCATATATATATAACCCTTCAAATATTTCTTTGTTCCCTTTAAATAATTCTTTAATTGTACTTATAAGTAATGATTTACCAAATCTTCTTGGTCTTGAAAGAAAATAAACAGACCCATTGTTTATTAAGTTATATATATGTTCTGTTTTGTCTACATAGAGCTTATTTTCTCTTATTAACTTCTCAAATGCCTGTGTTCCTACCGGTAATTTCTTCATAAGTATTCCTTAATAAAATAGAAAATATCATGTATATAATTTATATTTGTTATACGGTTTATAAATTAAGTTTATATTAATCAAGAGACGCAATTGATTATACTACTTTTTTTGATTTTTTTTATTTTTAAGCTCGTATCCTTCTAACTCTACAATAGCGTATTGGCGTATTGGAGCACCATTCCTTTGAATATTTATGACCTCTGCGCCTTTTATAGAATTAAAATCTTCACCTAAATGATTATCTATTTTTACTACTGCAGTTTTTGAAATCTCTAAATCTCTAGGAACATCCCAATATGCAAATTGGTTCTGCCTATCATTGTCTAGCACAACACCGACCTTGCCTTTTGTATAGTAAGCTATCACTCCACCCCATTGATGAGACTCTGTTACTGCATATTTAACACCTCTATGCAAAATATTAGTACCTAATTCTTGCCATCCTGTAAACCAATTTGTTGCATCAGCAATTGCAGCATCTTTAGAAAATCTATAAAGAGGAAATATTGTATATCTTATATGTAATCCTAAAAGAATCGAAGCCACAAAATTAAAAACAATCCCAATTAAAAGGATATTTTTTTTTAACTTAGAATTTGAAGTAAGTAAGAATTGAGCTGTCATGATACTAAAAGCAAAATAGGCGAATGCTGGCCAATTAGCTCCGGGATAGCTTTTTAGTGCAGTAATCATAAATATTGCTATTATAGGCACTGAAAAAGAAAATAAAAATCTTTGTTTATGTTTAAACACTGTATTTTTAGGTTTTAAATAATGTATAGCAGAAATAATACCTAAAATAAAAATAAACGGTCCTGCTACCAAGCATTGGGCTCCTAGATATTCAAATACATAACTTAAATGTAATTTACTACCAGAGGCTCCATGCTTAAACTGAAAAATAAAAGAAATCCATTCATTTTTGGAGTTCCATATAACCACAGGTAAAAAAGTTATGAAAGCCACAATAAACATAAAATAAAAATGCTTATTTTTTAGCCACTTTAGCTTTCCATCTAGTAGTATGTACGTAGCTAAACTTAAAACAAATAAAATCGCAGTATATTTTGAAAGTAATGATAATCCAAGGAAAAAGCCTACTATATACCAATACTTCATCTCATTAGACTCTATTAAACGCCACTGATAATATACAGCAAATGAAAAAAAGAGAACAACTGGCGTATCAGGCGTAATGATTACAGACCCAACCAACATAAGCGGTAATGTATTTAATATGACAACGGAAGCTGAAGCTACCATTTCATTAAAAAGTTTTTTTACAAATTTCCAAAGTAAAATACTCAATATTACTGTTACAATTATAGAAGAAAGCCTAACAAAAAGCTCAGAATCAGATAATAAAGTGGTGATTTTTATAAACCATGCAACCATAGGAGGGTGATCGTAATAGCTAAGTGCCAATTTTTTTGACCACAACCAGTAATATGCTTCGTCAGGATGAAGTGAAGTAGTAGCAGCTAAGAAAATCTTAAATAAAACCACAAAGGTAACTAAAAACAGTGTGTTTTTTTTATTAAAAATCTTTTCCATGGATGCTCTCGAGATTTCAAAACCATAAACTTTGATGTACTTAAACTACTTTCTTGAAATGTTTATCAAGATATGCTAATTATTATACCAAGATATGAAAAATTTTACAATAAACACTGACTGTCTAAATTTTCCACTAGATAGACCCTGTTCTTATCAAAAAAATGATGGTATTTTGTGTGAAGAATGTAATCAATATAAAAAGATTTCAAATTCGCAAGAAAATAAACGCATTTTAATTATAAAACTTGGTGCTATGGGAGATGTTTTAAGAAGCACATTTGTACTTTGGGGTTTAAAAGAACTGTACCCAAAAAGCACAATATCTTGGATTGTAGACAGTAAGAATGCAGCTGTTCTTGAGCATAACGCTTTTATAAATAATATTATCACAAATGATGAAAATTTATCTAACTTCCTTATAAACAACTTTTTTGATATTGTTATAAATCTAGATCTTGCATTTGAGAGTCTGTCTCTTGCTAAACTATCAAACAAAGCAAAAGTTATGGGCTTTACATTAGATGACAATAGAAACATTGTCGCTTCTAATGACTTTGCGCTACAATGGCTTAAGATGAGCGCTTATGACGAACTTAAAAAAAACAATCACTTCACATATCAACATTGGATGGCACAAATCGTGTCATTACCAAAAGACAACTACGAAATAATAGTACCTCTTCAAAAAAAAGCGCAGGAAAAAGCTTTAAATTTTTTAAATACTAATAATATCGCTTTAAGTAAAAAAATTTTAGGTATAAACCCTGGAGCTGGGAAAAGATGGAACCTAAAAAAGTGGACCTTAGAGGGTTTTATTGAAACTGCAAAACATTTTTCAAAAAAAGGGAACATTGTCTTGTTGTTGGGTGGAAAACAAGATGAAAAAGAAATTAATGCTATCTTAAAAGAAAATATTCCTGATGTAATATCTGCTGGAACAAATAATACAATCTCTGACTTTTTTGCAAAAATAAATTTATGTGACACTGTCTTATGTGGTGACACAATGGCTCTACACGCTGCTGTAGGCCTTAAAAAGAATGTTGTAACACTTTTTGGACCAACTTCTATTAACGAAATAGAAATATACTCTAGAGGTCTAAAAATACAAGGAAAAAAAGATTGTATTACTTGTTATAAGCAGGAATGTTATTTAGAAAACAATTGTATGCAAACAATCAAGTCAAGAGAAGTAATTAATGCTATAGAAAAGTATCTTTAGTTTATCTTAAGAGTTTTAGACAGCCCCTAAACTAAACAAAATAAAATCTGTAAGGGAATATAATGAAAACTGTGGTTATGATTCCAACATATAATGAAGCCTACAATATAAAGAAAATAATTAATGACGTTCTAAATTGCGGAATAGACTTAAACGTGTTAATTGTGGACGATATGTCTCCAGATGGCACATATAAAATAGTTGAAGATATTGCAAAACAAAATAGTAAAGTTCACTTGCTGCTAAGGAAAGAAAAAAAAGGTAGAGGATATGCTGGTAAAGATGGTTTTATTAAAGCCCTGGATATGAAAGCAGACTTTATAGTAGAAATGGATGGAGATGGCTCTCATCATCCTAAATATATTCAGGAGTTTTTGAAAGTTATAAAAGATTGTGACGTTGTTATAGGGTCTAGATACATAGATAATGGGAAGGATGAACAAAGAACTTTACTCCGGAGATTAATAAGCAAATTGTCACGATTATACCTATCTACGATTTTAGACGTAACTATAAAAGATCCGACTTCAGGTTATAGAATGTATAAAAAAGAGGCTCTTCAAAAATTTGTATCTAAGCTAAAAGCTAACGATCCTTTTATAGTAACAGAAGTTATATATCATATAAAAAAGAATAAACTCAAAGTAAAAGAATCACCTATAGTCTTTTTGAAAAGATTTGCCGGAGAATCTAAATTAAAACCAGCGATTTTAATTAAATATCTATTTAAAGTATTAAAACTAAAAATGTCTTTCTAAAACAAACTAAAGCGTATAAAAAATATGCGTTAAAGATTTTAAAATATTAGGGAAGTAATTGAATGAACTACAAACTGTGGTTTTGGATAACAAATATTTTCTCAAGTCTTGTTAGACTTTTGATAATAGGCAAAATAGGACTCACATTAGATGAGGCTCATTATTTTACTTATACAAAATATTCAAGTTTATCTTATTTCGATCATCCTCCAATGATTGCGTATCTAATTAAAGCATCTAACTTTTTTTTTACAAATACAGAATTTGCAGTTAGATTTCCAGCTGTTTTAATTTTCTTTTTATCTAGCTGGATTTTATACATATGCGCAAAGAAACTCTATGACGAAAAAACTGCTTTTATTAGCGTTTTATTATTAAACTTTCTGCCTGTATTCTCTTTTCTTGGAGCAGTAATAGCAATTCCAGACTCTCCACTAGCTTTATTCTGGCTTTTATCTTTACTTACTTTTATCAAAATAGTAGAAACATCTAGTATTAAGTTTTGGTATTTGTTTGGCCTCTTTACAGGTCTTGCAATGCTTTCTAAATATAATGCTGTGTTTTTACCTATTTCTGCAATTTTATTTCTTATTTTATCTAAAAAACACAGATTTTGGTTTACAAGGATAGAACCATATTTTGCTATTTCAATATCTTTTATAATATTTTTGCCCGTAATATTGTGGAATATACAAAATAATTGGGCATCTTTTGGATTTCAATTTAACCATGGTTTTGGCAGCTCAATTGCGAAATTTTCTTTTGATTTATTAGCAAAAGCAATAGGGGCTCAAGCTGGATACATCTCTCCTTTACTGTTTATAACTTTTGTAGTATCCATCTATTTATGTTTAAAAGATACGTTGAAGAAAAAAAATACAGCATCTTTACTTATTTTCTGCTTTTCAATCCCTATACTTTTTTTATTCAACTTTGTAGCGACATTTAATGAAATACTACCCCATTGGCCTATTATGGGGTACTTAGTACTTTCTATTTATGTCGCTCATTTAACATTAAAATTTTGGACAATAAAATGGTTTAGAATTTATTCTTATTTATCTTGGGGACTGGCATTTTTAATGATTATCATTGTCCCACTGCATATATTTTATAGAATAGTGCCAATAAAAAATTTTTTACCTAAAGACCAAATAGAAAACGTAAAACATGGCATTCCTGAAACTGAAAGAATAGACATTACAAATGAAGTCTATGGCTGGAAAGAAGTTGGGAATAAAATAAAAAAAATATTAAACTCCTATCCACAAAGTAATAAACCTTTTATTTTTACTTATAAAAGTTACCTAGCTAGTCAACTTCAGTATTGCGTACCAGAATTAAGAGTATTTTGTATAAGCGATAGTCCTAATGCTTACGACTTTTGGCAAAAAGATTTAAAAAAGTTTCAAAACAAAGACGGTTTATTTATTTGTAATGATTTCTTTTTTGCTAACCCACAAGACAGATATGGTACTCAAGCTTTTTCATCTTACCAGGAAATAAAGACACTCCCAATTTACAGAAATGGAGTAAAAATAAAAAACTTCTTTTTTACTATATGCCATTCATTTAATCCATCAAAGCTTCCAAAAGAATATTCTAAAAGCTATATAATTAAACAAAACAACATATATAAAGAACTAATAAGGTATGACCATACACTATTTAAATTTATTAATGACTCTTTAAAGTGTAAAGCTTTATACGTTTTTCTAGCTCCTATCTCTTATTTTGATTCCAAAGATATTAATATTAGTTTTTTAATAATTCTTGTAATATGTCTAGTAATACTATGGCAAAACAAAAAAGATACTTTTTGGACAAACTTTGCTCTTTTAGCAAGCGTTTTAGCTGTCGGCAGCGTAATTGAGTATTCTATGAAAACTTATTTTGAAAGGCCACGCCCTTTAGCTGTTTTTGGAGATGAAAATGTAAATATAATTTACGAGCAAGTCCATAGAAACTCTTTCCCATCTGGACACACAGGATTGGCATTCTCCATATCTACATTTATGTTTATACAAGTAAGAAAATATTGGTATTTATATATTTTCTTTGGAGTATTTTCAGGGTTCTATAGAATATATGCAGGAAGCCATTTCCCTTCTGACGTTTTTGTGGCAGCGATTATAGGTATTATTTCTGCCTATATTATTGTCGAATTATCAAAAGAATATATAAAAATATAAAGAATTGTTTGTTTATAGGATTTAACCCCTGACTTGACCTTTCGGGGGAACCCAAAAGGTCGAGTCAAGAGAGGCTGAGGATGAAATCCCTCGGTCTACTCGGCAAAAGGTAACTTTACACAAAATTTTTCACAGTCCCACTAAAA
>NZ_JAITJM010000070.1:0-28303 GCF_031278955.1 Candidatus Endomicrobiellum cubanum
AAAGGAAGAGAAGAAAAGCAGTAAGAGGTACATAAACTTTGTTTTACGGATAAAACACATTTTGAGTCCTCCTTCATATATTTGGTGCTTATTTTAACACTGAGTATTTATAAGTTCAAATAAGACCTGACTTTATATCTAAACATCTTTTTAGAATATTATTTTACATAATTAATGTATATTATGTAAAATAATATTCTCTTCTTCTTTTTTAGAAAAAACAAAAATTAGATGTTTTTATATAAAACTAACTCTTTGGGTTACCCCATTCCTCCTTTTTATGAATAAATTTCCCCTTTTTTTCCTTAAAATGGGCAAGGTAGGTACTAGTCTAAATAGCTATTTTAAACTACTATTTTATATATTTCCGGTCAAGTTAGGCCATAATGTAGTTAACATGTAATTAATATTTATTCATTTTTATATTTCAAAATGTTATACTTTACAGGTAGGTGTATACTCTTCTAGTGAGAGGATTTATGAAAAAAGTTGTTATTCTGTCAGTATTTTTTTTGTGTACTATTACTAGCTGCGTATCAATTCGCAAACAGGAAAGTGTACCACAAAAAGTGGTACAAGAGGTTCGGTCAAATGTTATTAATTTGGAACAAGCAGAAGATTTGCCATTCAGTGCTCTTAATGGATATTTTCTTAAAAGCAATGTAAAACTTTCCCCTGAAATTAATTTTTTTACAATAGGAACTTTAAATAAATTAAAAAAAATTACAGGTATTACAAAAACAATGTCTGATTCTGTCGTGACGCCTAATTTTAACGATGAGATAGTAATAATTATTGCAATGAAGCCTTCTAAAGATTTTAATATAATATCTATTAAACGTATTTGCACATTGAATAATGATATATATATAGATTATGAAGTTAGCCAAAAAGAGGTAGTAGATTTAGGATATTTTGTCTCAAATGTATATATTTTCAAAGTACAAAAACCTAAAATTATTATAAATGCATGTTTTATAGATGCTAACAAAGAAATCACAGTACTTCCTTTTGGCAATAGAAATGTAAAGTCTCCGGTAGATATATCAGATATGCTAAAAAATTATACTGGTGTTTACAAAGGCACGTTTCCTATTTCAAATACTGAAAATATTATGTCAGTTGAGCTTAATTTAAAGTCTGATTATACATTTTATCTGAAGCAAACTTATCTAAGTCTTAATGGAAAAACTTTTGAATCTTCTGGAAAATGGTATCCAAATTCGGATTTAGCTTCTTTTGTTTTAAACAATAATAAAAATTTATCTTTTTATTTCACGGATAGAAATACGATTGAAAAACTGAGTGATAATGATGAAAAAATAAATCCTGGCATGTATACTCTAAAAAAATAGGTGGCAAGTATGAAATTTTCTTCTTTTACAAACGTGGCTTTAACTGCAGCACAAAAAGGAGCAGAGGTTTTACTTAAACATTACAATGGAAAACTAAATATTGAATATAAAAGTGAGATTGATCCTGTTACTCAAGCGGACAAAGGTTCCCAAAAAGCGATAATCAAGATTATAAAAGATACTTTTCCTGAACATGGCATTTTGGCTGAAGAAGATGGTGTTAATGAAGTAGATAAAGAGTATTGTTGGATTATAGACCCTCTTGATGGTACAGTAAACTTTGTGCATAGTCTTCCTATGTTTGCAGTATCCATTGGTTTAAAGTACAAAAATGAAATTATTACAGGTGTTGTATATTCTCCTCTTATGAATGAGGTTTTCATCGCGGAAAAAGGTAAGGGTGCTTGGCTTAATAGTAAAAAAATTAAAGTTTCTAGTATAAAGGACAATATAAGGGCTTTAGGTGTTACTGGATTTCCTTACTCAATAAAAAAGGATAATAATAAAATACTAAAGAATTTTGAAAGAGTAATAGTTAAAGCTCAAGGTGTTAGAAGATTAGGTTCTGCGGCTTTAGATTTAGCCTATGTGGCTTGTGGTCGTTTTGAGTTTTTTTGGGAACAAGACTTAAAAGCGTGGGATATTGCTGCGGGAATTTTATTAGTTAAAGAAGCAGGGGGGATAGTCTCTGATTATTCTGGAGATAAAGATTGTTTGTTTAAAAGTACAATGCTTGCGTCTAATAGTTTAAAAATTCATAAAGAAATATTAAAAATTGTGAATGATTAATAATAAAAAGAATTACGTATTAGGAATAATAAATATTTTAAAAAAACATTTTGGCGTTAAGTTAAAATGTGCTCTTAACTTTTCTAATCCACTTGAGTTGCTTGTAGCTGTAATCTTGTCTGCTCAATGTACAGATGAGCGCGTTAATAAAATAACAGGAGAACTTTTTAATAAATATAAGACATTAGATGATTATGCAGATGCAAATATTTCATCGTTTGCAAAAGATATCAAATCTGCCGGGTTTTTTAGAAATAAAGCAAAAAATATTGTTAAGTCCGCAAATTTGATAAGAGATTTATATGGCAGGATTGTTCCTGATAGTATGCATCAACTTATAAAATTGCCTGGAGTAGCGCGAAAAACTGCAAACGTTGTTTTAGGAAGTGCTTATAGTAAATGTGAAGGAATTGCTGTTGATACTCATGTTATAAGAATTACAAACTTGCTTAAACTTACAACAAATGTTGATCCTGTAAAAATAGAAAATGATTTAATGAAAGTTGTGCCTAAAAAATATTGGATAAATTTTTCTTTTTATATACAAAGCTTAGGAAGAACTATTTGCAAAGCAAGAAACCCAAACCATGTTATTTGTCCATTAAACAAAATTTGCCCATCAGCCACAAAAATTAAAGCATAATAAAGAATATTCATTTAATTGAAGAATTTTGCTAAACTAATAACGTTATTAATGCGTTGATTTATTGGTGTTTACTATATATTAAAAGGGTAATTGTGATGGCTAAAGTTAAAGTTTCAGGGCTTACAAACTACAACGACGCCTTAAATGCTACAAATTTGGGAGCAGATTTTTTAAGTTTTAGTTTTATTAAAGAGTCTCCTAAAAAAGTTTCTGAAAAACTTTTTTTAGACATAACTTCAAAACTTCCTCCTTTTATTAATTGCGTTGCTGTTTTTGGTAGGAATAAGCAAAAGGATATTTTAAGAATAATAAAAAAATATTCTATCAAAAATGTTCAGTTTAATGAAGAAATTTCATCTGAAATTTGCAAATCTATTAAAGAAACTCAAAATATAAAAATTTTTAAATATTTTAAAATCAATCAAGAAAGTGATATTTTAGCTCTCGCTTCTTATAAGGATATTGCAGATTATTTTGTTTTAAGCGTAGATTGCATAAATGGGCAGTCTTCTAAAGACAGTTATGATATTGTTTTAAAGGCGATAGACTTAAAAGTCCCTATATTTGTAGATGTAGACGTAATGACTCAACTTGATGAGATTAAGAATTTTGTAAAGAACGTGAATCCTTATGGGTTTGATTCAGATTCTTTAATAGAAAGATTAGCTAAGAGGAAAGACTACGATAAAATGAGTGTTTTTGTTAAAACATCTCATGGATTTTGAGGGAGAAATGGATAATTTTAAGATAGCAAAAGAGACATTAAAATTAGAAGCTAAAACAGTAATGGCACAAACAAAACACTTAGACTCAAATTTCAAAAAATCTATTTTAATGATAAAAGATTGTAAAGGGCATGTTGTAATAATAGGTCTTGGTAAATCTGGACTTATAGGGAGAAAAATTTCTGCAACAATGTCATCTGTTGGTATACCTTCTATATTTTTACATCCTGCAGAAGGTCTTCACGGTGATTTAGGTGTGTTGATGAAAAACGATGTTGCGATACTTCTTTCTTATTCTGGAGAAACTGAAGAGATAAAAAGAGTTTTGCCTGTTATAAAAAAGATAGGTGTTAAAACAATCGCAATGACCGGGAAACCCAAAGCTCAACTTTGGCAAAATTGTGATTGTGTTATTGATTGTAGTGTAGAAAAGGAAGCTTGTCCATATAATCTTGCTCCTACAGCTTCTACGACGGCTATGCTTGCAATGGGGGATGCCCTATCTCTTACAGTTTCAAACCTCAAAAAGTTTAAAAAAGAGCATTTAGCTATGCTCCATCCTTTGGGCGCAATAGGGAGAAAACTTACTATGCAAGTAAAGGATTTGATGAAGAATGGGAAACAAAATCCAGTAGTTAAACATAATTCTACGGTAGGCGCGTCTTTACTTGTTATGACAGGTACAAGAGTTGGAGCTACAAGTGTTGTGGATAATAAAGGGAGGCTTATTGGTTTTTTTACAGATGGAGATTTGCGCAGACATTTGCAAAATGACGATAAACTATTAAAGAAAGGAATATCTTCAGTTATGACTAAAAATCCTTTAGTTGTAACTCCTGAGACTATGGCAGTTGATGCTGCAAGAATCTTAAAAAGTCATAATATAGATAACATTCCTGTTGTGAATCAAAATAATGAACCTTTAGGTATTTTAGATCAGGGCGATTTGATTAGAGAAGGTATAGAATAAGATACTTGGTAAGAATGTTATGGGAGAAATAATGGATATTGAAAAGCAAGCAAAAGAAATTTCTCAAAAAAGGGGAATCCTTGCGGGTATATGGACTAAATGTAAAAAATGTGACCAAATTCTTTTACAAAAAGATCTAGAAGAAAATTTGATGATATGCCCAAAATGTGGATACTATTCAAGGCTTGACGCAAGAAAAAGAATAGAAATCACAGTGGATGAAGGTATTTTTAAAGAGATGAATAGCAATTTAAGGTCTGTTGATTTCTTAAGTTTTCCTGGATATGAAGAAAAGATAAAAAAAACAGATATCAACGATGCTGTTGTGACAGGTGAAGCAAAAATTGGCGGGTATAATGTTATTATTGCTGTTATGGACTTTTCATTTATGGGTGGCAGTATGGGCTCTGTGGTGGGTGAAAAGATAGTAAAAGCTATAGAAAAAGCTATAAAGAAGAAGTATCCTGTGATTATTATTTCTTCTTCCGGTGGAGCCAGGATGCAAGAGGGTATAATTTCTCTAATGCAGATGGGAAAAACTAGCGCAGCTATTGCAAAGCTTTCAGAAGCAGGATTAGCATATATTTCTGTTTTAGCAGACCCTACAACAGGAGGAGTGGCAGCTAGTTTTGCAATGCTAGGAGATATTAATATTGCAGAACCGAAGGCATTGATTGGTTTTGCTGGTCCTAGAGTTATAGAGCAAACAATAAGGCAACAACTTCCGGAAGGATTTCAGTTGTCTGAATTTTTAGAAAAACATGGGATGGTTGACATAGTTGTAGAACGAAAAAATATGAGAGACACACTTACTAAACTTTTAAAGTTTTTTGCTCAAAAATGAACTTTTTTGAAAAACTAAAAGAATATGAAGGGATGACTTCTGGTCTTTTAAGAATAAAGAGATTTCTAAGTATATTTAAAAATCCTCAAGATAAAATTAAAATTTTGCATATTGCAGGTACTAATGGTAAGGGTTCGTGCGCATCTTTTATAGCGGAAGTTTTAAAATTTAGTGGGTATAAAACAGGTTTATATACTTCTCCTCACTTAGTGGACATTGAAGAAAGAATTAAAATTAATGGTAAAAATATAAACCAAAATGTGCTTCAGGGGTATTCACAAAAGTATTTGAAAAAAGCTTTAGATTGTAAGCTTTCCTATTTTGAATATTTGACTGCTTTATCATTTATATATTTTGAAAAGCAAAAAGTTGATATTGCAGTAATTGAAACTGGGCTAGGTGGTAGGTTGGATGCTACAAATATAATAAAAAATCCTCTAGTTTGTATTATAACATCTATTTCAAAAGATCATCAAGATATACTAGGAAAGACAGTTTCCAAAATAGCTTTTGAAAAATCAGGAATAATAAAAAAGGGATCAGTAGTTGTTTGTGGTAAGTTGCAGAAAACGGCTATAGATGTTATAAAAAATAAATCAAAAAATAACACTATCAAGTTGTACCAAAAAGATTTTAGAGCTTCAAATAGTAAAGTGAATTTAAGATGTCAAAAGTTTGACTATGTTAGTAAGTCTTTATATTTAAAAGGTTTGCAAGAAAAACTTTTAGGCAAACATCAGATTGTTAATGCTTGTGTCGCTGTTTGTGCATTAGAATTTCTATTAAAAAATGGATTTAAAAAAATAAATTCTAGAAATATCAAGAATGGTTTACAAAGTGTTTCCTGGCCTGCCAGGTTTGAAATAAAAAAAGTAACTATAAGCGATAGAAGTTTTAAAGTTGTTCTAGATGGTGCTCATAACGAAGAAGGCTTAAAAGCTTTTTTAAATACTTATAAGCAATTAGGTTTTGCAAGAAGTAAGAAAGTATTTATCTTTGCTGCTATGAAAGAAAAGAATTATAAGTTTATGGTTAAAAAGATCGCTCCTTTTGTAAAAGAAATTGTATTACCGAAAGTAAATAATAGTAGGGCAGTAAGTGCTGACATTTTAAAAGAAGAATTTTTGAAGTACATTGATAAGAGTAATATTTGTACTGTTGATTCTGTTAAAAATGCATTAAATGTTACAAGAGATAAGAGAATTGTAATATGTGTAGGTTCTCTTTATCTTGCAGGTGAAATACTTGCTAACATACAATAATTTTAGAGAGACTTAAGTAAGATAAATACATATCAGGAGAATACGCATAATGCCTAAGAATTTATGTTTAGGTATAGATATTGGTGGTACTCGTATCAAGGTAGCTACAGTTGATCCTAAAGGCGTTATATTTGAAGAGTCTATTATTGATACTAATGTTAATGCTAAACCTATAAATGTGTTAAAAGATATAATTGATGTTGCAAAAAAGTTTAAAAGTTATTCTAAGATAAAAAATGTAGGTGTAGGTATTGCAGGTGATGTTTGTTTTGAAACAGGAATAGTACGTTTTTCTCCGAATTTGAAAAAGTGGAAAAATGTTAAAGTAAAAGAAATATTGACAAAATTGACTCGAAAAAAAGTTTATGTGGATAATGATGCAAATATAGCCGCTATTGGAGCTTTTTGGCTTGAAGGAAAAGGCAAATCTATAGATTTAGTATGTATAACTCTTGGTACTGGTGTTGGTGGCGGGCTTATATTTGATAAAAAACTTTATAGAGGTGTTAGTGGTACTGCAGGTGAACTAGGGCATGTTACAATTGATGCGTATGGGAAAAAATGTAACTGTGGAAACAGAGGATGTATAGAAACTTTTGTTGGTGCAAGACACTTGTCAGAATTTGTGCAAGATTATTTAAAGGATAACAATTCTAAAATGATAGATAAACTTACAAATAAAAATTATAAGTTGATAACTCCACAATTATTGACTCAAGCTGCAAAAAGTGGAGATAGGGTAGCAAAGGAAATTTGGAAAATAGTTGGTCAAAAGTTAGGTGTTTTTCTTTCAATTATTATAAATTTTTCAAATCCAGATACAATAGTTTTGTGTGGCGGAATTAGTCATGCAAAAGAATATTTTATGAAGTATATTTTGCTTGAAATTAAAACCAGAGCATTTAAATCTGCGACAAAAGCCTGCAAAATTGTTGTGTCCAAATATGCTTCTAACCTCGGGGTTGTTGGCGCTGCGCTGCTTTCAAGACAATAACAAATGTTTAAATTTATATTTAAAAATTCTATTTTAGTATTTTTTACATTAACATATTTTTCATGCTTAGCCTTTTGTAGTGACGTTGATATTTCTGCAGACAACTTAGAATATCTTGAAAGTAAGTCTTTAGTAACCGCTGATGGAAATGTTATTGTGGGTTGGCAAGGGAAAAAGGTTTATGCTGACCATATTGAATTTTTAATAGATAAAAAAATTCTTAATGCTGCTGGACATGTTCAAGTTAAAGAAACTGGAACTACACTTGTTGCTGATAGTATTTCATATAAGTATGATGAAGAGACTGGAGATTTAAAACAGGTATTTTCCTCCTCTTCTTTTATATTTATGCGTGCAAAAGAAATGGACGGTAAAGGTAAAAAAACTTTTGAAGTCAGAGGTATAAAGCTTTCTAATTGTGATTTAGAAGAGCCGCACACACATTTTAGATCTAAAAAAGGCAAATTAGTTTTAGATAAAAGAATAACTATTTATAATGCTATATTTTATGTTGGCAAAGTGCCTGTTTTTTACCTTCCAATAGTTACAAAATCTCTTAAGGGAGATCGTGGATTTGGTTCAAATTTAAGAATTAAATTGATCCCAGGTTATGAATATGTATCTGGTTATACGTTAGAGACGGCCATAGGATGTTCTTTAAGTGAAAACTCTTTTGGAGAGTTTTTATATGATTATCATGGAAGACGTGGCAATGGTTATGGCGGCAATTTTAATTATGTTAACAGTACTATAAGTGCAGATTTACATTTATATACCATTAAAGATCTTATAGATAACAAAGAAAAATGGGAAATTAAACAAAATTATTTCCAAAGACTAAATAAGAATTGGATAATTCGCTCTCAAGCAAATTTAAAAAATTCTAGAACTTTTAACGAGATTTATAACCGAAATAACGTGACCGGTATTGAAAATTGGACACAATCTTATTTTACAGCAACAAGACAAACTTCAGGGTCAAATTTATTATTGAAGGCAGGATATGATGTTAGATATAATAAATCAGCATCAAAATATGAGCCATCCTTAATAGAATTACCATCTTTAAAGTGGAGCTTTGTTCCTAGAAAAATTTTTTGGAACATTGTGTACAGTCGATATTTTGAATTTAATCATAAGTATAGTAAACATAGGGCTGATAAATATTTTTATAGAAATGAAGCTCTTGCTAAATATAGTGTAACTAGAGATTTTAAGGTATCTAAGAGACTTATATTAAGACCATCTCTAGACTTAGCAGAAAATTGGTATGATATAGATGAACTTGAAAATTATAACAATTCATTTTATACCAAATATGGAGCATCTTTAGATACTAGGTATAGACTGACAAGCTGGATTGATTTAAAAGCTAAATATTTTTATATGGCAAGAATGCAACCGAATAGTTTTAAACTGGACAAAGAACAAAATGATTATGGTATTGAAGATAATAAAGTTGCTTTAATTAATTGTATGTTTGTTGGAGATCGCACAACTATAACAAATTCTATTAATTATGATTTTAAATATAATAGGACTATTTTAAATAAAAAATGGTGGTCCCCTCTTAATACAGAAATTATGTGGACACCAAAATATAATATGGTAGTGAGTATAATCGAAAGACATTATATAGAGCCGTTTCAATTTGAATCTTTTAAGCTGGATACCAATATAGGCCATTTTAAAAAGTCAAAGTTTAAGCATACTCTTGTATATCAACATTATAATGACAAATCAATGGCTTATAAAAATAATCGAATAAATAATATTTTAGGATTTGCTTTTTGGATTACTCCTAAATGGCGTATAGATTATAGAATGACAACTTCCGCAACTCTTGATTTAAAATATTTTAGCTGCGATACCCATAGATTATTAATTTATAGAGATTTGCATTGTTATAATTTCGGTATACTTTTAGGTAAAGATGTAGGGAAAAATGATATATATTGGAAAATTGAGATGTTTGATTTAAAAATCAATATGCCGTTTAGCAAATCAAAGCAAAATTTTGACTACGATGATCCTGAAGAAATGTTTTATCCTTGGCAAGACAATTTCCCATCAGGGTTATGATAAATATTAACGTTTACTGTAAAGGTTTTTAGGGATATTCTATTGGAATTGGAGAGGTGTCCGAGTTGGTTTAAGGAGTTAGTCTCGAAAACTAATATACGGGAAACCGTATCGAGGGTTCAAATCCCTCCCTCTCCGTTCCTTAGTGTTTCCGTTGGAGAATTGGTTTTAGAAGAGAAGAGGTATTAGAAACCTCAATACCGTTGTGTTTTTTGTGTATCTACTTTAGAGAATTTATTTTCCGACTTTTTGGGGCAAAAATATAAGACAATAGCGATATTTTCTCTGCCTGCCTTTTTTGGGTGTAGTTACTGTGTTATTTGATTCCTAAGAAAGCTTCTTGTTTTTCCCATTCCGACATATTACATTCAAATAATTCCCCTACAGTTAGGTATCTTGACTGTGTTCCATTTAGGAGAGCTTTTATTATTTTCGGTGATAGATAGGCAAGACTTAATACTTTCTTGAGGCAGCTATAGTGAATACTTTCCTGTCTGGCTATTTTCAGCTAAATCAAGTGTTAGAAAAGTTTTATGAAATTTATTATGAAAAAGTTGATTTATTATGAAAAATAATATAGTATATATTTATGAAAGAAATCAATATTCTTGCAAATTTAAGAAATGAGAAAAGAAATGTGCTTAAAGGCGGGCTTTATCATAAGACGCAAATCGCACTCGCTTACAATTCCAACCGCATTGAAGGCTCAACTCTGACTGAAGAGCAAACTCGCTTTATTTTTGAAACAAATACCATAGGATTTAAAGACAACGACGCCGTTCTTGTTAACGATATAATTGAAACGGTTAATCACTTTAAGGCTTTTGATTATTTGCTTGACATTGCAGATGTTAAACTTTCACAGGAGCAAATTAAAACTTTTCATAAAATATTAAAAAATGACGCCGGCGACGATAAAAAAGGCTATCCTGTAGGGGAGTATAAAAAATATCGCAACGAAGTAGCCGGAAGAGAAACAACAGAGCCTAAATTTGTTATAAAAGAGATGGCAAAACTTTTATCTCAATACAATAGAATCAATAAAATTAAACTTGAAGATATTGTTAAATTTCATAAAGACTTTGAATACATTCATCCGTTTCAGGACGGCAATGGAAGGGTAGGTCGGCTTATAATGTTTAAGGAATGTTTGAAGAACAATATAATGCCTTTTATAATTTTTGATAAGACGCATAAGCAGTATTATTACAGAGGACTTACCGAGTTTAATAAAGAGTCCGGGTTTTTAATCGGCACTTGTCAAAGCGCGCAAGATGTTTATCAAAATTGGGTTGACTATTTTTATGCTAACGTGGCAAAAAGTGAAAAAGATAACGTGCCAAATCAAGTTTTAACAAAAAAACAATTTATAAAATATCTTTCTGATATTATAATTATAAACATCAATAAAAACGGATTTTTGGCAAGGGAACAAATAGATAAGTTGCTTGAACCAGAAATTCAAACTCAAAACTTAAACAAAAACAAGGACGCGTTTATAAACGATTTGCTTACAAAAATGAGAAGAGAAAATCTTATCAGAAATTCTGCAAGCAGAAAAAAACCTAAATGGGAGATTATAAAATGACAGGAGATTATAAAAAAAAGAGCAGAGCAATCTTTCCAAAAACACGATAGAGACATACTATCGGGCATCAGAACAATACGCAAAACTTTAGGCGACGATATAAACAAGAAAAATCTTTTAGCGTATAAAGGATATCTGATGGAGAATTACAAATCTAAAACAGTTAACTTGCGGATACTCGGAATAAGCAAATAGTGCGACTTTTTTAAACTTCCCAAAATTAAAACTAACCCTTATTAAAATTCAGCAAAGAACTTTTATTGAAAATGTTATATCCGATGTTGACTATACATTTTTTCTTTTGTATAACATCTTTTAGAATAACTGTATTATAAAGAGAATCCAAATAATCATTCTATTGTGCAAATAAGCGTTAAATTTTTCAGGTAAATTCGTTTTGTCTTCTAATACCGAAACATATTCTTTTTTATTTTAACATATCTACCAGAAATCAGTGTGGCAAGCTCTCCCGAAAGTAGATAAGCATTTGAGCCGGTTATATAAAGATCAACATTTTTCTTCAAATGTAAACTATCAACCGCTTTCTGAAAATCCTGTACGTTTTGTATTTCATCCAAAAACACATAGTTCTTTTTATAAGTCTTGTTGATATATAATCGTGTAGACTCTCCCAATTAAGTAAATGACGGTTTGCTTATGACGAAAAAAAGATTACTTGATGTTTTGATTTAGAGATAAGTAGCAAAGCCGACGATTTGGCTTTGCGTTGGGTTTTGAAACCGAGCGAAGAATCTCTTCTTCAAATTAATTTAATGTGGATTTAAATTTTTTAATACTGAACATAGATATAGTTAAAGCTATCAAAAAAAGTGCGCAACAATACTGCCAAAATAATAATAAATCGTTTCCTTTAAGCATAATGTTGCGTAAGTTGCTTGCAGCGTACATAATTGGATTTAAATAACATATCCAGCGTATGCTGCTAGAAATATTTTCCACTGGAAAAAGAATACCTGATAAGAGTATTGAAGGAAGCAAAATAATAAAACAACCTATCATTGCTTGCTGTTGACTCTTTGCCGCTATAGAGACAATTATGGCTAAGCTTAGTGCGGTCCAAATAAATAAAATTCCAGTAATAAGGATTTGCCAAAAATAACCTCTTAAAGGTACATTAAATATAAGCGTTCCGATAAATATGATAAAACATATTATGAGTACTCCTATAATTGCATAAGGCAATGTTTTTCCTAAGATAATTTCTAATGATGTTACAGGCGAGGAAATAAGTTTCTCGATAGTTCCTTGTTCTTTTTCTTTTGTTATTGACATACAACATATTAACATTGCTACGATAAATGTAGACATTACTGTAATAGCAGGGATCATAAAAGAAGCGGTGTCTAATGTGTGGTTATAAAGAATCCTAGTGTCTAATGTAATAAAATTGTTTGCGTTAGAATTTTGTTTATATCCTCTAATTACATCCAATGTTATTGCTTTAATGTAAACTTCTATTTGCCTTGCTCTTGCAGCATTTGTCGCATCTATTAGAAGTTGTATAGGTTTGCCTTTGTCTATTGCGTTAGCAAAATTTTCTTTAGGTGCTACAAGGACAGCTTCCACTTTTTTAGAAGTTATCGTTTTTTCTACATTAGAAAAATCCATGGAATTAATATTGTCTATGTATTTAAAATATCCGCTAGATATTGCTTTTTTTTGTATTTTCCTTGCAATATAATCAGAAGGTTTAGCAAAAATTGTAAACTTTATATTTTTCACTTCATTTTTTAAAGCAAATCCAAACATTATAGTTTGTAAAACAGGTAAAAAAAATAATGCAGCTATCATTTTTTTATCTCTAAAAATTTGTATTAATTCTTTTTTAATAAAGCCTTTTAATATTCTTGTCTTCATATTAAGGTTCCAGATCTGTTTTTAATTTAATACTGGCAAGCATTATCATAAGAATTGCAAATACAATAATAGCTAAAAATGGAACTGTCAAAGCTTTAAAATTTACTTTGCTTAAAAATAAAGTTCTACTTATTTCCATGAACCAACGTTGAGGGAAAACAGCTGTAAAATATCTAAATAACGCAGGCATATTTTCTATAGAAAATATAAAACCTGAAAATAAAAATGATGGTAATAAACCTATTGCAAAAGCAAACTGTACAGCTGCTTGTTGTTGCCGCGTAACTACGGATATAAATGTTCCTAGTGACAAGGCTCCAATAACATAAATAACGCAGGCAAAGATATAAATAAAAAAATTCCCTTCAAAAGGGATCTTAAAAATGAGTAATGAAATAATAAATATCGTTAGAATACTTAACATGTTTAAAACAAAGTATGGAATAATTTTTCCTATTACTACTTCTATGGGTTTGACAGGGGTTGAAAGCAAAAGTTCCATAGAGCCGTTTTCCCATTCTTTAGCTATAGTCAATGACATCAAAATTATCGCTATAAGGCCTATAATTATTGTGCTCAATCCAGGAACTATAAACCATCTGCTATTAAGTTCAGTGTTAAACAAAAAGTGCGTTCTTATAAATTGTTCGGGACTTTCTATTTGCATATTTAATTTCTTTGCATAGATTGCGTTAGCGTTTAATGCAATACCTGAAAGATAGCTGCTTAATATTCCAGTTTTTGCATTATCAGAACCGTCTAGCAGAAGTTGTACTTTTCCACTATTTCCTTTTACAATATTTTTAGCAAAGTCTTCCTTAATTATTAATATTGCCGGTGTATTATTCTTAAGAAGTCTATCTTCTATTTCTAACATAGAATTTATCTTATTAATTTCAAAATATGGACAAGATTTAAATATATCAATAAATCTTCTAGACATTTGAGAATTATCATTGTCTTGGATGCTTACTTTTATATGCTTGTAATCTAAATCTACAATAAATCCAAAAAATAAAACTAATATTAAAGGAACTACTAACGCCATAATCATAGTAAAAGGATCGCGCGTTATGTGTTTATATTCTTTAAATACGATTGCTTTTACAATTGTCTTAGATATCATTTTCTTGAAATTGCCTTTATAAATACGTCTTCAAGACTAGGTTGAACTATTTTATAATCTATAAAATTCTTTTCTTTATCAAAAAAACGTTGACATTCTTCAAAGTCATCTACTGAAAACTTTATACTATTGCCATAATAATTGATATTACTTGCGAAGTTAACGGATTTAATTTTTTCTTTTAGTAAAGCGAAGTTTCCATTTTTTGGAGTGATCTTGTACAAGGCAGTTTTAAAAAATTGTTTTTTTAATTCTTTAGGCGTTCCAATGGCAACAATTTTCCCAGTTTGCATAAGAACTACTCTGTCGGAATATTCAGCTTCATCCATATAATGCGTAGTGATAAAAATAGTTTTGCCATTTATCGCTAGTTTTTTTATAAGTTGCCAAAATTTTAATCTTATTTTCGGAGCAACTCCTGCAGTGGGCTCATCTAAAAATATTAAATCTGAGTTATGAAGCATAGCTGCACATAAGGATAGCATCTGTTTGATTCCAAGTGGAAGATTATTTACTATTGTATTTTCATCTCCTTTAAAATCTATAAAATTAAAAAGTTTTTGAGTTTCTTCTTTCATTTTTTTGTCACTCATATTGTAAAGAGCGCCTGCAAATTCTAAATTTTCTTTAATAGATAAGTCTTTGTAAAGAGTAAATTTTTGTGACATGTAACCAATATTATTTTTAATTAAATGTGTGCTATTTGATACATCTTTGCCATATACATGGATTTTTCCTGAAGTTGGGGTTAATATACCACAAAGAGTTCTTATGGTGGTAGTTTTCCCGGCACCGTTTGCTCCTAGAAATCCAAAAATTTCGCCTTTGTTTACACTAAAAGAGATATCATCAACTGCTTTAAAATTGCCGAAAGCTATGGTTAAATTTTTTACTTCTATTATAGGCAGATTCATGTATTAGAATTGTCCTTTTTTTAAAACAGGTCTTCTATTTTGTTTATATGGTATTTTTCCATGATGCCTAAAGGATTATCACTTGCTAAAAGACTTCCTTCATTTAAAATATGTATTTTATTTGCCTGTTCAGCTTCATCCATATAAGAAGTGGACATAATAATAGTCATATTGTTTTTAGCAAAAGTGTAAATAAGGTCCCACAGTTCTCTACGACTTAAAGGATCTACTCCTATAGTGGGCTCATCAAGTAACAAAAGTTTTGGCCTATTAAGCAAAACACACATGAGCCCTAGTTTTTTGTACATACCACCTGAAAGAGAACCTGCTTTTCTTTCTTTAAATTGAGCCATATTGGTTGCCTTGTATAGTTGTTGACAACGTTCTTGAAAGTCTCTGTTGTTTATTTTGTATAACTCTTTAAAAAACTCTAAATGTTCTTGACAACTTAAGTCTGGATAAAGGCTTGGTTCTTGAGGGAAATATCCTAAATAATCTTTTACAGTACTTAACTTTTTCTTTCCTAGCGTATAATTTATACTGCCATTGTCCGTTTTAAGCAAGCCTGCAAGAATACGAATAAGTGTAGTTTTTCCAGCGCCATTTGGCCCTATAATGCTGTGTATGAGAGAATCTTCAAATGAAACTGTGACATTATTCAATGCTTTTGTAGAAGAGAGGGTTTTTGTTACATCATTTACGCTAATAGAAATGCAATTATTCATATAATTAAAATTTAACTTCTAGGGTCATTCCAGGTTTTAAAGTTAACTTTTCATCATTATTAAAGCGTATTTTTACTCCATAAACCAATCGTTCTCTTTCACTTCTTGTCTGTACGTTTTTTGGAGTAAATTCTGCTTCATCATTAATTACATATATGTATCCAGTAAAATTTTTATTTATTTCTGGAAGATAACCAGTAACTTTATTGTTAATGTTTATGGAAGTTATTGTGTTATGTGGTATATATATCCATACATCTATTTCTTTTAAGTTGGCCAATGTAAGAACTTTTTTGCCAGATATTGCCATTTCTCCTTCGTTATAATACTTGTATAATACTTTTCCGTCTATTGGACTTTTAAGAGTCAACCAATCTTTTTTTATTGTAGCATCGTCATATTTGTATTTTTTTGCATCATAGTTTTCTTTTGACGTTGCGTTGCGTTTATAAATTTCAGACGCTCTTTCAAATTCTGTTTTTGCATAATTATAAGAATTTAAAATATCTTTGCCATCTAATATGGCTAGTATCTGTCCTTTTGTTACTTTATCTCCTTCCTTTACATAAAATTTTATTATGTTGTCAGTTATTTTTGGAGTTATATCTATTTCTATTGCTTCTACTGTGCCGCTATAAACAAAATTTTGATGTCTAAAAAATATTAGCGATACAGATAGTAAAATCAAAATTAAAATTAAAATACATAATATTATGATGATTCTTTTCATATAAACCTCTATTCTTTTCCAAGTCCAGCAATTATGGCTAGATTAACTAATTTTTCTATTTTTAAATCTATTAGTTCTATTCTACTTTGCGATAACCCAAGATTTGCTGTTTGCACTTCTAAAAACGTTACTTGGCCTAATTTATAAGAGATGTATATTAAATCTGAAATTTTTTGACTCTCTTCAACAATTTCAGTGTTTATATTTTGTTGAATGTCTATTATATAGAGTCGATCTTTTGCATTGTAGAAATCTTTTTTTAAAGTTGTTATAAGTCCCTTTTTTTGTTCTTCTGTCGCCTTGCTTGTTAGTTGGTTTGCTTTTGTTAAAGCTGTCTTGTTTGAAGATTCAAATATAGGCATTGATAGAAGTAAGTTAGCTGTGCCTTGTAGGATTTGTTCTTTCACTGGGCCGTTAGGGTATTGATAGTACCCGCCGCTTTGCAATTTTATAAATGGATATTTCTGCGACTTATAACTTTTTGAAACATTAAAATAATATTGCGCTATTTTTTCTAAAGACACTAGTTGCGGGCTTGATTCGTCAAAAATATACTTTTCATAAACTAAAAACTGATTCAATGAATCATTTACGTCGTCTATTTTAAGTATGCAGCTTGAGTTATTGGTATATTGTTTTTCATTTAGTCTGTAGTCTATAGGGTATGAAGGATCTACATTAAAATCATCTTGTGTAAGTTCAAATAATTCTCTTAAATATTTAGAAAGATTTTTACGGGCAAGTTCTATTTGATTTTTAGCTGTTAAAACCTGTTTATTTGCCATTATTAAATCCAGTTCGCTTTTGGCTCCAGATTTATAGTTTATTGATATATCTTTATATTGTTTTTGGGCTAATTTTAAACGTTTGTCCAATATATATATCTTTTCTAATGCAGCTTGAATTTGAAAATATTGAAGACGCACAGACATAATAATGTTTTTCTTTTCATATTCTAGATCTTGTAATTTAGATTCACATAAGTTTTGAATACTTTTATAACTATTGTTTCTTGCTCTATTGTCAAATAATATGTAATCGAGCGTTGGTCCTACAGAATAACCCCAATAATCGCCAAAAGTTTCATTAAATCCCATTATGGATAAATATGGTAAAACTGCAGTATAATTGCCCATTGCGTTTAATGTTAAAGTAGGATATAAAGATTGATTTTTAGATTTTAGATTTTGTTGTGCAGATTGAACATTATATTGCAATGCTTTAATTATAGGAGATTTTTTTAGCGCACTATCTTCGCATTGCTTAAGCGATAAAACTGTAATATTATTTGCGTATAATGGTATAAAATTTAAAAATAATATAAAATTAAAAATTATTTTTTTCATTTCCCCTCAAAGATAAGTAACTGTATAAATTTATAGAAGACTTGTCAATAATTTTAAAGTATAATTTATTACGATAACAGCAAATTAAAGAGGAAAATATCTAAGAGTATGATTACTGAAAAATTACAATCCAAAATGCGTATAGAAGTAGTTCCATACAATCCAAATTGGCCAGCGATGTTTGAAAATGAAAAAAGAATAATTCATGCTGCACTTGGTGATAACTGTGTCATGGTTTATCATGTTGGGTCGACTTCCGTTCCAGGATTAGCTGCAAAACCTAAAATTGATATTGTTGCTGTGGCAAAAGATGAAGGAAAAACTATACAAAATTTAGAAAAAGTAAACTATTTTTACAAAGGCGAATGGAATATACCTTTAAAATATGGGTTTGCTAAAAGGGGAAATACTGATGTAAATCTGCACCTATTCCTTGATAAAAATCATCCAGAAATTGAGTTAAATCTTCGTTTTCGTGATTATCTGAGAACTCATCCGAGAGTATGTGATGAATATGCGGCTGTCAAAATGAAAATCTTGCAAGATGAAGTTGCACAGCAAAAGGTTGGTAAATTATCATTTCCGGTTTATACATTAAGAAAAAGTGGTTTCATAAATAAAATCATAAGAGATATGGGATATAATAGATTGAGAGTTCTAAAATGTACTACTGAAGCAGAATGGAATACAGCAAAAGAGTTTCGAAAAAAATATTTTAATAGATTAGAAAGTGTAGATTTAATTGATGGAGAATTGGATAGTCTAAACCATGAACATTTTTTATTGTATAAGGGCGTAGAAATTATTGGATATGCAGATCTTCATATTATTTCAAAATCAAAAGCTAAACTGTATGTTCTTGAAACAGTAGATGATAAGGAAGCAAGTTCGTTTTTTAATGCAGTGATAGAGAAATGGGTAAAAGTGCGTGGATATAATCTAACTAAAACATTAGATACTTCGATTTAACCTTAGAGGTGAAAAATGGATAATTTTAGATATAAGTATGATAAGCATTTATAAAGATGCTGGTACAAAATGGGGGTATTTTTAGAAAAGAGTCAATTTATCAAAATCCTCATGTTGTTTTTAGACAGACCCGTAGATAAACAGTGGTGATAATTTTTTGACAAAATAGCTTGAAAATTGATATAAAACTTATATTATGAGTAAAGAAATTTTTGCAGTTTATCCCGGTAGTTTTGATCCACTTACAAATGGACATTTAGATATTATAACAAGAGCGTCTAAGCTTTTTTCTAAAATCCTAATAGCTGTAACTGATAATTGTAATAAAAAACATTCTTTTTCTCTTAATGAAAGATTAGAATTAGTACAAGAATCTACAAAAAATTTAGAAAATGTTAAAGTTGTATCATTTTCAGGGCTTCTAGCAGATTACCTAGAACAGATCAATTCTTTTGTTTTAATAAGAGGTTTAAGGGCGATTTCCGATTTTGAATATGAGTTTCAAATGACTTTGATGAACAGAACTTTAAACAAAAAAATAGAAACGATTTTTCTAATTCCAGATCAATCTTATACTTTTTTATCTTCTAGTATGATAAAAGAGGTTGCAATGCTTGGTGGGAATATGTCTGGGCTTGTCCCAAAGTGTGTTGCAGAAAAACTAGAGGAAAAATTTCCTAAACACATCAACAATGAATATACGAAATAGCATTATTATGACACTAGAAATATTATTAGCGATTTTAGTAATAGCAATAACTTTATTTCTTAGCGTTCCAAAATTTTCAAATATTTTAAGAAAATCAGAAGCTATTGCTACCAAAAAAGGCCTTGCTTCTTTAAGAAGCGCGATATCGTTATATTATAGTGACAACGGTGGTAAATATCCAGATGCTAATATTGCAAAAGAATTAGTTGAAAAAGGTTACATAAGGGAAATTCCTTATGTATATATTCCTGGACATAAGAAATCAAATATTATACATGTGAAAGATTTAGAAAATAATGTAGATGTTGGAGGCTGGGCTTATAAGGTTGATGATTTTAACGATTCTACTGGTAAGCATCAAGGGCAAATTTGGGTTAATTGTTCTTATGGTGATAGGGGCAACTTATAAATGGGTCTGTCTAAAATATATTCTTACTGTGCAATTTTAGATACTGCTGCGTTAAAAAACTTGTATTTGTCACACAATAAACCTTACGTTTTTTGCCTTGCTTTGTCGAAAAATTCACAGCAATTATATGTATTAGGGTTTTTAGAGAGACCCAAATGAGTTCTGGTTTTCTTATAGGTATAATTTTCTCTTATTATTTAGGGTATAAAGCAGGAAGTACAATATATAAAACTTTTCTAGTTAAATTTATTACAGCATTTTCTTTATTATTATTATTTTATAAATATTCTTTTTCAATTTCTTTCTTTTTATTTGCTTTTTTTGTTTACTCTTTAATTTCAGTTTCGGTCGTAGATTATTTCCATAAGATAATTCCTGCAGTTTTCCCTATTCTTATGGTCATTTTTGGTGTCATTTTTAGTTTTTTTAATGTATCTTTAGGGGAAAATATTTTTTTTAGATTTGTACACTCATTACAGGGCATACTTGTTGGAGCAGGTTCTTTATTTGTAGTTAGCTTTTTAGGAGACTTAATTTATAAAAAAGAAGTTATAGGTTTTGGTGATGTAAAATTAATGGCAGGGGTAGGGGCTTTTATAGGTTGTCAGAGAATTTTGTTTGCGATTTTTATAGCAGCTGTTTTAGCAAGTATAGTAGGTTTTATTCTAATAATAATAAAAAGAATAACCAGAAAAGATTATATAGCTTTTGGACCTTTTTTATCTTTAGGGTCATTTTTAACAGTATTTCTTCCACAACCCAGCATATTGATAGACAAATTTTTTTTTCTTGAAACACAATTGCTTACTAAATTGTTAGGAGCATAGTATGCTTTTACGGTCTAATACGGAAAATTTTAATTTTTTAGGATTTGTAATTGTTGTTGCTTTGGTTTTTTCAATGTTTTCTCGTTTTTTGTCATCTTTTAGTATATACGCTGCAATTTTTGTTTTTCTCAGTATAGTATTCATTTCATTTTTAAATAATTTCAAGTTTACTTTTAACAAATATAGTATTTTTGTAGTTTTATTTGTTTTAAATGTTATCATTTCTTACTATTTTGCAGATTATAAATACAACGTCAGAGGTGAGATATTTTTACTTTTAGGCAGTGTGGTAATTTATTTGTTAACTACTTTTTTAAGTCAGGCACAAAAAAAATTTATGATTAACGTTTCAGTTTTTATGGGTCTTTGGCTGTCTATATATATTTTTGCTTTTAATTTATCTTCTGTGAATTTTTTGAAGGCAAGTATGTCAACTTCTTGTGTTACTACTTACGTTTGTTTTTTATTAGTTTCCTTTTCCCTATCTTTTGCATTTTGGAATGACCAAGCAAAAGTTTATAAATTTTTACCCTATATATTATTTTGTGCAATTTTATTAACAAAATTGCTTATCCCAATAACTATAGCTTGCTTGGTTTTTGCTGGCTCTATATTTTTCTTAAAAAAGCACAAAATAAAGAATATTTTTTCTTTGAGCTTTGCTTTATTTTCTGTGCTACCTTGCTATTGGCTTTTTAAAACCAACTTTTTTAATAGTAAAATATTTATGTGGAAAACAGCCCTTTTTGTAATAGAAGATAATTTTTTAATAGGAGTTGGATTCAATAACTATAAAACTGTATCGCGTGCTTATGGTTTAATACAAGATATAGATATTTCTAACATAGATAATATATTTTTACAAGTATTATGTGAAAATGGGATTTTTGGTTTTGTATTTTTTATATTAATACTTGTAACATTTTTTTATTATAGTATTAGAAAAATAAAAGAAAACAGAGATTTTTATTTTGCCATTTTTGTTGCTAGTATATCTTTTTTACTTTATAATTTTTTTAATTCTTCTGCATTTATTTCAAGTAATATGCTATTGTTTTTTTCCATTTTAGCAATGCCTGTTAGGCAAGTTAAAAATATTAAAGTAAGAAAACGTAAAATAAATTCACATATTCTCATTTTATTGTTTGTACCTTTTATTTTTGCCTTAGGAAGATTTGTATATGCCAAAGAACAATATAATAAGGGGATTTATTATTTAGCTACTGCTAAATATCCAGTTGCACAAGAGCTTTTTATTAATTCTGTATGTAAAGACAGTTTGAACCCTGAAACTTTTGCTAGACTTGGAGATATCTATTTTTATAAATATCAAAATACTAAAAAAAGAATTTTTTTGGAGCTTGCTATAAGTTTATACTCTCGTTCTTTAAATTTAAATAATTATAATAGTAATTATTGTTATCAACTTGCGTGGCTTTATAGTTTTTATGGCAAGAAGGACCATGTGAAAAAGTATATAGACAAAGCTATATTGATGGATCCTTTTAATTTTCTGTACTATGAAAATTACAATACTTTAATAAGTTTAGGAGTAGCAAACGATGTTTAAAAAACATTTTTTTAAAATAATGATGGGTGTGGTTATAAGCTTGGTTTTAGTGTATTTAACTTTAAGACAAATAGATTTTACAAGATCGTTAGCTCTTATAAAAAGTGTTAATTATTGGTTTTTATTTCCGGCTTTAATAGTATATGTCTCTGCTTACATCTTTAGAGCAGTAAGATATTGCTTTATTTTACTTCCATTGAAAAAGACTAAAATATTAGAAAATTTTCCTTATACTGTTATTGGATTTTTTGCAAATAATATTGTGCCCCTAAGATTAGGGGAATTTATAAGAGCAAAAATAACAGGTCAATATTTAAAAATCTCTGGCAGTGCGGCTCTAGCTACAATTATAATAGAACGATTATTCGATATATTGATGTTTATTTTATTCTTTTTTTTAATCTTTCTATTTATGCCTTTTCCTGATATCGTAGAGAAATCTTTTTATGTTTTATTTGCTATTGGAATTTTTTGTTTTATTGTTCTTTATATAATTATAATTTATGAAGATAATGTAATAAAATTATTATCAAAAATAGCAATTCCAGATAAGATAAAATCTTTTATTTTAAAATTTTTTAATAAATTTGCAAGTGGTCTGGGTATACTTAAAAGACCTACTATCTTGCTTAGAGTTTTAATTTCATCTATTATTGTATGGTTAACGGAATCTCTAACTCTTGTTATTATAGCTCACGCATGTGGCATAAAGCTTTCTATTCTTGGAGCTATTTTTACAGTTATTATAATAGGTGTAGGGTCTATAGTTCCTACTATGCCAGGCTATTTTGGCGCTTACGAATTGATGGGTGTTTTGTCCTTATCGTCTTTAGGTATAGATAAAGATTTGGCTTTTACTTGTATTGCCATAAGTCATTTACTTACTCTTATAGGTATTTTCGGTCTAGGTTTTATATGTATAGTTAAAACTAATTTGTCTTTAGCAGATTTGTTTAATTTTGCAAAAGCAAAAGACGAGGAAAAAGAAAATGCTAAATGAAAATTTGTTATATTTATATTCTTTTTGTACAGCTATTTTAATTTCAGTTATTTTGACACCAATTTGTAGACTCTTAGCCATAAAATTAAATGTTTTAGATATACCTAATACAAGCGTTAAGACACATAAAATAAATACTCCTTATTTGGGCGGTATTGCTATAGCTTCAGCTTGGACTCTATCTTTAATTTTAATTAGAGTATTTACGTCTTTTCCGACACTAACTTTAAGAAATTTACGAGGCATCCTAATCGGTGCTTTCATGATGCTTGTTATAGGATTCATTGATGATATAAAAAAAGGTGGGCTAGGCTTTAAGTCTAAACTTATTGTTCAATTTTTGTCAGCAGCTATAATAGTGTTTTTATTTAATATAAAAATGAATTTTATTCCTGTCTATTGGTTATCGTGTTTAATGAGCATAGTGTGGATAGTTGGTATAACAAATGCATTTAATATTATAGATATAATGGATGGTTTATCTAGTGGTATAGCAGTAATAGCCTCTTTTACATTTTTGCTGATATCATTATCCTCTCAACTTCGTTATATCAATTTTTGTTCAATAGTTTTAGCTGGAGCATTGCTTGGCTTTATCCCCTATAATCTTTCTAAATCAAAAAAGATCTTTATGGGAGATACTGGCAGCTTATTTATTGGTTTTATAATAGCTTGTGTTTCTCTTGGCACGTCCTATTCTTCAGTAAGTGATATAGGTTTATTTGCCCCGATTTTTGTACTAGCTATACCTATTTATGAAACTGTCTTAGTAAGTGTGTGTAGAATAAAAAAGGGCATACTTCCGTTTGTTGGAAGTAAAGATCATTATGCTTTACGTTTGAGTAAAATAGGATTTTCAAAAAAACAAATACTTGTAATTACCTATACAGCTTGCTTGGTTTTTGCTGCTTGCGCTTACTTATTTACTGTTTTAAGCATGTTTAGTGCTTTGCTTCTTTTTAGCATGGTCGGTATTTTGATGTGGATAGTTAGCATAATTTTAACTGCTGTAAAGGTAGATTAATGAACAAAATTATTATAATAGGTGCAGGAATTACAGGTTTAACCAGCGCATATTTTTTAAAAAAACCTTATGAAGTTTTAGAGTCTAAACAATATGCTGGTGGACTTTGTGCTTCATATTATAAAGATGGTTTTACTTTTGATTGTTCAGGTCATTTCATACATCTAAAAGATGAAAAAATAAAAAAGTTTGTAAATAGGATTGCTGGAGGAGTTTTTGAAGTTAAAAGAAATGCCTGTATATATATAGATAAAACTTTTGTGCCTTATCCATTTCAAGCAAATTTGAGTTACCTTTCAGATAAAATAAAAAAAGACTGCCTAGATGGCATAATTAAAAGGAAAAGTGTAGACATACATAAGGACATGTCTTTTTTAAATTGGTCAAAATCTATGTTTGGCGATGGTATTACAAAGTATTTTATGGAGCCGTACAATAAAAAGTTATGGAGTTATAATTTAAATAAATTGAATGCTACTTGGGTTGGGCAATTTGTTCCAAAACCTGATGCAGAAGATATAATAAGGTCTGCATCCGTAAAAAATAAAAAAAAGTACGGATATAATAGCGTGTTTTATTATCCTAAACAAAATGGGTGTGGAGCTTTAATAGATGGTTTGTTAAAAAAAGTTAAGGTTAACTTTAACTCTAAAACAACAAAAATAGATATAAAAAACAAAGTAGTTTATTGCAAAAACGGTAAGTGCTATAAGTATAACAAAATTATATCAACTCAACCTTTGCTAGAATTATTAAAACAAATAAAGAGTGTTCCTAAAAGTGTAAAAATAACTTCAGAAAAACTTTTATATAGTAGTGTAAGATGTATAAATATAGGAGTAAAATCTACTAAAGGTGTGCCAGAAATATTAAAAGGTAAGCATTGGATATATGTGCCAGAAAGTAAATTTTCTTTTTATAGAATTGGTATATATTCAAATGTTAATCCAAAAAGTGCGCCTAAACATTGTTATAATTTTTATGTGGAACACTCTTCTTTTAGTAATATAGAATATAATAAAAATACAGAAAATATAATAAAAGACTTAAAAAAAATCAGTTTTATAAGAGATGATGATAAAATTATTGCTCACTGTACTGTTGATATACCCTATGCTTATGTTATTTTTGATAAGAATAAAGAGAAATCTTTAAAAGAAATAAATGATTTTTTAATTAAAAATAATATTTTCTCAATAGGTAGATATGGAGCATGGGAATACTCTTTTATTGAAAAAAACATTAGTGATGCTAAAAATTTAGTTGAGAAATTGAATTATTTGTAAAAAAAATGTAAAATTCATAAACCTCCTGCTTTAATTACATTGTTAAGGAATTTGCTATGACTTTTACTAAAGAAAATTTAAGTTCTAAATTAAATAAAGTCAACAAAGCGGTTTCTTATCAAAATTGTGATTTGCCAAGAACTTACAATGATACAAAGATAGTTATACTTCCAAAAGATCCGATTTGGATATACACGTATTGGGAAATTTCTACGCATACAATTGAAGAGTTTCAAAGCAAGGATGGAGAGCCTTTTAACATTTTATCTTTAGTTTTAAGAGTTTATGATATTTCATATATAGATTTTGATGGTTTTAATGCTAACAAATATTTTGATATAAGAATACGTCCAGATGCCTTAAGCTGGTATATAAATCTTGGGGAATATAATTGTTCTTGGTGTGTAGATTTAGGTTATTTTTTAAGAGATGGAAGGTTTATAACAATAGCAAGATCTAACACACTTACTAGTCCCAGGTATGGCATTTCAGATATTACAGAAGAACAATGGGCATCCTTAAAATTAGAGTTTGAAAAACTTCTTAAAATGTCTAACGATGTAAACAATTCTTTAAACTCGTATGATTTAGTAAAGGCTATGCAAGCGCACTGGGAGGAATTTTTAAAACTTCCTTCCAGTAAGGTGTTTGGCGGTTCTAGTTCTGGCCGCCCTTTAAGTTATTAGCTAAAAACTTTTTGAGGTTTTTATGAATAATAAAGGCTATTGGTGTTTACAATTGCATGCTCACCTTCCATATGTAAGGCATCCGGAGTACCATGACTTTTTAGAAGAAGATTGGTTATATGAAGCCATTTCTGAAACATATCTTCCACTTTTGTCAGTATTTGAGAAATTTGTGCGAGATGGTGTTGACTTTAGACTTACAATGACTATCACTCCTACTTTGTGTAATATGCTTGTAGATAGCCTTCTCCAAGAACGTTATTATAATCGTCTAAATAGGCACATAGAACTTGCGGTTAAAGAATTAGATAGAACAAAGGACAGAAAAGAGTTTCAAGATGTTGCAAAAATGTATTATGAACGTTTTTTAGATTGTAAAAGACTATGGAAAAAATATAATGGCAACATTCTTTTAGGTTATAAGAAACTTCAAGATTTAGGTAAAATTGAAATTATAACTTGTTGTGCGACGCATGGTTTTTTACCTCTAATGAATAACCAAAAAGCTCAAAAAGCACAAATTAGAGTTGCGTGTCAAGATTATCAAAGGCATTTCGATAAAAAACCTAATGGTATATGGCTTTCTGAATGTGCTTATTGTCCTGGCATAGATAAAATTTTAGCTGAAGAAGATTTAAGATTTTTTTTTACAGAATCTCACGCTGTTTTGTATGGGAGACCTCGTCCAAAATACGGAATTTTTGCTCCAATATATTCTCAAAATGGTGTAGCGGCATTTTCTAGAGATATGGAAACTGCTCATCAGGTTTGGAGTGCTCAGACTGGTTACCCTGGTGATCCTGTATATAGAGAATTTTACAGAGATTTAGGATACGATTTAGATTATGACTACGTAAAACCATATTTACATTCTGATGGTATAAGAAGAAATATGGGAATGAAGTATCATAGAATTACAGGGGGAGTGTCTTTAGGTGATAAACAACCATATGTCCCCCAGTGGGCTAGTGACAAAGCTCAAGAACATGCAGGCAATTTTTTATTTAATAGAACCAAACAAGTTGAACATTTATTTGAAGTTTTAGGTAGGCAACCTTTAGTTGTATCTATGTACGATGCAGAACTTTTCGGGCATTGGTGGTTTGAGGGGCCAGAATTTATAAATTATTTATTCAGAAAAATGCATTATGATCAAAATATTGTAAAACCTATAACTCCTATGGAATATCTTAATAAATTTCCTGTAAACCAAGTTGTAGATATTGCTGCTTCGTCTTGGGGCGACAAAGGCTATTATGAAGTTTGGCTAAATGGTTCAAATGATTACATATATAGACATCTACACAAAGCTCAAGATAGAATGATTGAACTTGCAAGTAAATTCCCTAATGCTAATGGAGTTTTGGAAAGAGCGTTAAAACAATCTGCAAGAGAACTTTTACTTGCTCAATCTTCAGATTGGGCTTTTATTATGACAACCGGTACAATGATTGAGTATGCTATTAAAAGAACAAAAGATCATTTGATTAGCTTTACGAATTTGTATACTCAGATAAATTCTAATTCTTTAGATGAAGTATACTTGCAGAGTCTAGAACATAAAAATAATATTTTCCCAAACATAGATTATAAAGCCTATTTATAAAATGACAAGACACTACGTTATATATCTTCTTTTATCGCTGGTAGCAACTATTTTTTTTGTGTGGGGAATTAAACTTTGCACAAAATGTTTTTTTTAAAACCGTGAAATTTTAAAACTTAATCATACCTGCCTTAAGGATTAGTGTAAGCCCTAGATAGTTGAGAACAGTGTTTCCTTCGGGGAAAAAATTCAATCATACTTCCTTGCCAATGCTTCAGCTACTTTTCGCATATTCGGCGCGAC
>NZ_JAITJM010000071.1:0-4904 GCF_031278955.1 Candidatus Endomicrobiellum cubanum
TAGTAATATTCAATAGTTATCTTTAAAAAAATACCCTACACTAAAAACAAGCAAGTAAAAATTCGTTTCATATTAGAATTATCATAAAAAGATCATAAAAGAACCCTGTACTAGAGAAAGAGCACTAAATAGGATTAATATGAGCAAATTTGATATTCTACTTCTTTCAGAAAAAAACATATTTAATATCGACGACTTAAGTGCGTTATGGAAACAAAATAGATAAATGATATTTTGTTTGAACATCTTACGCCTGAAAAATTATTATCTATAATAGAACGTATTGAGCGCGAGCGTCCAGTTATTACTTGATGAACCAACTAACTATCTCGACATTATATCAATGCGCTGGCTTTCGCGTTTCCTAAAAAACTGGGAAAACGAATTAATTATTATCACGCACGATCGTACATTTATGGACAGCGTTGTCAGTCATATACTTGGCATTCATCGCTGTAGTGTCAAAAAGGTTGAAGGCACAACTGAGAAATATTTAGAACAAATCGCGCTAGAAGAAGAAATTCACGAAAAAACACGTATCAATCAAGAAAAGAAATTTAAAGAAACAGAGATTTTTATTGAACGTTTTCGCGCTAAGGCATCAAAAACAACTGCCGTGCAATCACGCGTAAAAATGCAAGCTGCGTAACAAAAATAACATTCTATAGCACTTTAAGTATATATTGCTGTTTATTCAAAAAGTGATTGAAGTGAAGAATAAATTCCCCTTCGCTAGCAAGGGAAAATTTGCGAGAGTAAATGGCGGCAGCGGGGAGAAGAATTTATGTAGTGCTTCTTAATTTTTTTGATAGTTTTGAAACGGCAATGTGTAAGCAAAATACTATGCACTTTATTTGTTGTTAAATCTTTAACATCTAATAAAACGGTGGTAGATTTCATAATACGAGACCTGAACCAGAAAACGAAATCTGCTATAAGCTGTGAGTAGTTCAAGAAATTTCTGGAAATCAATCATCAATTTTTGGAAATTGTAACCAAAATAGATTTATAAAGGTGGGACTGGCTCTTGTTCATCGCTTTTAGGTAAGGTTTAGCATTGTCAAGAATAACAACTCCATTTGCTTATCTTTACTATATCCCAATACTCATTATTTGCCTTAATGAGTTTAAATCTAAAGTATGCCCTCCATGAAAACATACTGATCTTGGAGAATATTTACTTTGTATATGTTCTATTTCTAAAGTAGAAATAGTATCGTCTTGATCGCCATAAATTAAAGAAAACTCTTCTTTCTCAGGATTAGAAATGCCACTATATTCCTCAATAAGAGTGCTTGCATTAAATCTAAATAAATTAGGATACGCCTTTTCTATATAATATATTTCTTTCTTTGCAGATCCTTTACATTTGTCATTCAATTCCAAATCTATCAATGGAGAACAGAGGATCTTTTTGACATTGATAGGAAGTTTTGCATTCAAAACAGGTAGTGCTCCAAAGCTAAATCCTAAAACGAAAATTTCTGACGAAGTCCATGCAAGTTCTTTTTGCCCAAACAGTTCAAGAGATCTTTGGGAACAAACAAAAGTAACTGTTTCCTCAACAGTTGAAATACAATTTCTTAAAGAAAATTCTCCATCAGATTCAAAGGAACCATAATATCTAGGAATAAATAAATTAATTTTATTTTCGGAACAAAATCTTACCAGTGGATGATGTTTAGTTATATATGACGGAATTCCATTTATTAAGAGTAAATTTTTTGAGCTATTATTTAAATAAAAACTCACAAACAGATTTCCTATTTTTGTCCTATTTTCTAGCATTGTTGTATTCCTCAAATAAATTACTATCTAACTGCTCTAAGAAGATATAAGCTTTCTGAATCAGCTCCTCAGAGACATTGTTATTTTGTTTGGCTTTCAAAAAAATTATTGGATTTATATTTAGAGAAAAATAATTTGGAAAAATCTCAAAAGCTTCTGATTTTGTTTTCGTTATTATCCCTTTGAATGATAGTGCATAAAAAACAGAATAAATACACCACTTCATTAAGTTTATTTTTTCTGCTTCGTTTATATCCTTATTAATAAGCATTTTTCTCGCTTGATAAAGCAAAGAATTTACAACTCGAATGCTTTCTATTCTCAGATCATTTTCATTAAAATCATTATGGGCAAATGGATTTTTTCCGATGATTGTGATTCCATAAAGTATCATTTCTTTTTGAAAATAAAGAGAGCGATTATTATGCCAAAAACATCTTCCCCTTACAATAGGGATTTCATTAATTGTGTGAACATTCAAATCAATTCGGATTTTCTGGCATAAAAACATTTGTTTTATTTTTTTTAATTTTTGAAATTCATTTAAAGAACATCTTTTTAAAAAAATAAGGATATCGTAATCACTATGACAATAAAAATCTTCACCAATTGCGCTACCATAAGCAATAGCGCAAAAAACGTTATCTTCTAACTCATTAAGAAGTTCTTTTTTTATATTTATGATATTTTTGAGTCTTTCTGCAAAATTCTTATCCATTTTTACACACTTATTTTTTTCTTATACACCTGTTCATTAAGCTGTTACTTTTGTAGAGTTGCCATATAATTTTTGGAATCTTAGATTGTGCATTAGAATTTTACTTTTATCTAATGTTAATATTTTTTTGGTGTCTATACTTGAGAGAGTGGTTTTATAAAAAATTTTACAACATTCTTCAGCAGCAAAGATGTTGTTATATGTTTCACTTAGATTACTTCCCCACGCAAATAGTCCATGTTGTTTTAATAAGACGGCACTCTCGTTTTTACTATATTCAGCTAATGTATTGGCTAGGATAGATAAATCAGACCAATCTATTATTTTTATTTCTTTACCAAAATGATCTGCATGGAAAGTAGTTATAACAGGTATAACAGCGAATAAAACAGAAGTAATAACAGCATATTCAGAATGAACGTGTGCTATACTATTTATCTTATTATTTGCCTTATAAACGCTTAGATGAATATTCGTATCGACAGAAGGTCTTAGCCCACTAATTAACTTACCAGAAATATCAACTACAGAAATATCATCCAAACAGATTTCCTCCATATAAACTCCACTTGGTTTTATAAAAAGCTTATCTCGTTTTTCACTAAGAATACTAAAATTTCCAGAAGTCAAAGGAGTTATTTTCGAAAACTCTTTCATGTAAGTTATAATTTCTTGCCGCTTATCATCTTGTTCATTTAATATAACTTTCTTATTCATCTTATTATTTTAGCTTTAATGTTCAAATATTTTGAATTGTAGATTTTATGAAGCAAAAATCTACAAAAAAGCCAAAACCCTTGGTAAATACCTAAAAAACCAAACTTTATGACATGACAATAAATCAATGATTTATCGCCATATCATAAAGAATCAATGTAGTTCATTCCGGTTGCAATCAGGAGCGATACAATATGCTAGTTTCTTTTGTAATGGGGAAAGAGTTTTTTGGGAACGAATTGCTTTGTAAAGCAAATCAATTTCGTTCTTGTCAAAAATCAACTTCCTGTCTTCATATGACATATCATCAATCTGCAATTTTCTAAAATCGGAAGCCGTCAAACGACACCAATAAATATTTTTAGAATGAATGATGCTTTCTAACGAAGCCCATTGTAGACCTGTTGCTAACAGCATACGCGCTTCTAAGGGAGTTTCTAATGCCATAAAAAAACTCAGAAATACTCATCTTAGACAAAACCACCCCACCATCTTGAACCCTTAACAAAGGATGAACAATCAGTCTGATATTAATGCTCGGCTCAATCATTTTTGTAAAAAGAATGACACGGGCAGCCTGATTTAACGTAGTTGGACTACTTACAATCACAACCTCATCATTAGACTTGGCAATGTAGTTAACAAAACCAGACCAACGAAAATCAATATCAAAACAACAATGCGCAGCTCTATGTAAACGACTAATAATTAATCCGTTATCCGTTAATCGTTTAATAATAGCTTGCAATTCCTCCCTGTAAATTGGCGGAAAAACATTAATGCGAGCAGGTTGCAATCTAAACAATTGAACTTCATCCACAGAAGTTTCTAGTTTTGAACCACATTTTTTACAAACAGCCGACGCTAAATCTTCTCCAGTTAATAAAGTTTTATGTCGTGCTGTGTACAAAATTGAGTTAGCAACTTCAACGGGCATTTCTATTCGTCCGCACTTGCACCAAACCATCTGTTTTGCTTCTGAGATAATCTTTCTTTCTTTTAGTAATTTGGTTACTAAATTACCAAAATAAGATTCATAATCATCATGAGCATCATTAAAAGCATCTGCCGCAATACCAAGTCTGTTTAAACAACCAAGGTATTCACGCATCTGAGATTCTGATGATTTTCCCGAAACATCTGATTTCATCCCAACTATATTCAACATGATAGTTGGCTTAACCATCAAATCTTTCGCTACAATGTCTGCTACAAACGGCGTAAACAATGTAACAAAAGATCGATCAAATTCACCATTTCCATCAGCTGGCGTAATTGGCAAAGTAACGACTCTCAACATTCAACACCCCCTTTCTAACAACTGTTACAATACTTGTTTTTGCAATTACATGCCGATGTATTTTCAATCAGCATATAAATGACTCACACAATTATTTTTTTACAGTAAATCTTTTCCAAGCGAGTATTAGTAATTTGCTTGGGCTTGAAAAACATTTCCGACCGCCAGTATCAAAAAAAAAAAAATAAGCAAGTGGTTAAAAAATATTTCAATTGTTTTTTCTGGTGTAGGGTTCTTTTTTATTTTTTGTATATAAAAACCTATGAAAAATAGAATAATTTTAGATAGTAATACTAAATAGTTATCTTAAAAAAATACTTTACACCAAAAACAAGCAGGTAAAAATTCGTTTTATATTGGAATTATCATAAAAGAACCCTG
>NZ_JAITJM010000020.1:0-25679 GCF_031278955.1 Candidatus Endomicrobiellum cubanum
TACTTAGATGGGACTTGAGAAATGAGAAAGGAGATAAAGTTGCTCCTGGTGTTTATTTTATAACTATAAAATCTGATTCCGCAAAAACTCAAGTCAAAAAGTTTGCTGTGAAAATATAATAGGGTGTTACTATTAAATGAAACAAGAAATAGAGATAATTTATGAGAATGAAGATATTATAGTTGTAAACAAAACTTCTGGCATATATGCAATTGCGCAATGTAGTGTAAATGAAGCAAAAACAGTTTTAGGTATTTTAAGTAAACAAATTGCTCAAAAGATATTGCCTATACATAGTCTTGATGTAGACGTTAGTGGAAGCGTGGTTTTTGCAAAAAATGAGAAATCTTATAAACATATAATAGAACAGTTTAAGAACAAAACAGTAGTTAAGAAATATATAGCTTTATTGTCTGGTTGTGTTCAAGATGACAATGGAGAAATTAATAAGCCCCTATTGGTTTTAAAAGATGATGTTTCTATAGATATAACAGGACAAGAGGCTATTACAAAATTTAAGGTTTTAGAGCGTTTTAAAAGTTATACTTTAGTAGAGGCTTTCCCTATTACAAGTGTTAAACGCCAACTAAGATTACATTTTTGGAGTATGGGTAATCCTCTTGCTGTAGATGCCCAATATGGTGTTAATGAACCTATTTTATTATCTTCATTAAAACGTAGATATAAACCTAAAAAATGGCAACAAGAACGCCCTCTTATTTCTAGGTTAACACTTCATTTAGAGTCTTTAACTTTAAAAATTCCTGACACAAACGAAGAAAAAAAATTTAAAACTTTGTTGCCAAAAGATTTTGAAATTACTTTAAAAAAATTAGAGAAATATGGAAGATAATTTTTTAGTTTAAGGAGCATAATATGCCTAGTAAAGTTTATTTTCTTCCTTGGAATAGGTGCAATGAGTTGTATAATTATTTAAAAGCTTCTAGAATTTTTGGGCATATAAAAGCTAGAAACTTTATTGCTATAAAAGTACATTTTGGTGAAGAGAATAATAAAGGACATATTGATCCGAAGTATGTCTTACCAGTCGTGGAAATTATTAGAGAAAAAACAGCATACCCTTTTTTAACAGATGCAAGTACAATTTATGTAGGTAAAAGGGCTGATGCTTACCACCATCAGATTATAGCTCATAAGCACGGGTTTACAATTGATGTTTGTGGTTGTCCTATAATAATTGCAGATGGCTTAAGAGGAGATGTGCAAGTACAAGTTGAAGTAAATTTAAAACATTTTAAAACTGTTGCAATAGCTCAAGAGATATGTAGTGCAGATGGCTTTATATTTATGAGTCATTTTAAAGGGCATGAACTAACAGGTTTTGGGGGTGCTTTAAAAAATATAGGTATGGGGTGTGGTAGTAAAGCTGGTAAATATGCCATGCATCATTCTTGTAAACCTACCCTAGATCAAAAACATTGTATAGGGTGCGGCAACTGTGTTAAGCACTGTTATCAAAAAGCTTTAACTCTTATAGAAAAAAAAGTAGTTATGGATAAAAAAAAATGTGTTGGTTGTGGACAATGTATAGTAAATTGTGCGTTTAAAGTGTTTGGATTAAAATGGAATGAAGATTCAGTAGGTGTCCAAGAAAAAATAGTTGAGTATGCAGCAGGTGTTTTAAAAGACAAGAAGGGTTCATATGTAAACTTTTTAAATCATATCAGCAAATACTGTGATTGTTTTTCTGTGCCTAAAAATAATCCGTTGATGGAAGATGTTGGTATTGTAGCAGGGGCAGACCCTGTTGCAGTTGATCAAGCGAGTTATGATTTGATAAACAAATCTTATGGTAAAAACTTTTTTAAAGAAATTTATCCTCAAATAAATCCTATTGTACAGTTACAGTATGCTCAAGATTTGGGTTTAGGGTCTAGGGAATATACTTTAGTAAACTATTGATGGTATGAAGATGAAAATATTAATTAAAAAAATAGAAAAAATGCATGTTAATAAAAACATGTTTAAACTATATTTCGAAAATGGAGATAGTTTAATAGTTTTTTCAGATACTATAGTTAAATTTTCTTTAAGGCCAGGCATCAGTATTTTAGAAAACGATTATAATGAGTTGATTTCTTATGACAAATCAAACAAAGTTATGTTTGACTCTTTAAAGCTACTTTCAAAGAAAGCTTATAGTGAAAATTCCTTAAGAGAAAAACTTATCCAGAAAGGCTATAATACAGATATTGCAAACAAAGCTCTTACAAGATTAAAAGAGTTAAATTATATAAACGATGATAATTATGCTAAAAATTATGCATTATATTTATATAAAAAAGGTAAAGGTGCATTTTTAATTAAAGCAGAACTTGAAAAGCAAGGAATTGAAAAAGATTTAATTAAGGAAACTTTAGAAAAGATTAAAGAAGAAGGTGAGTCTTTTGAGGTTATTTTGAAAATATTAAAAACTAAATTTAAAAATTTTAATAATAAAGATAAAAATGAAACAAAAAAAGTTATTTCGTTTTTTTTAAGAAGAGGATTTGCCTTTGAAGATATTTCAAGGGCAATCAAGAATAATATAGATTGTGATTCAATTTAAAAATCAGGAGATAATTTTTAATATGCCTACAGCTTTAATTAGTGTGTCTTGTAAAACTGGTGTTATAGAATTTGCAAAAGAATTAAAAACTATAGGCTGGAACATAATTTCTAGCGGAGGTACGGCGAAAGTTTTAAGAGAACATTCTATAGAATGTAAAGAAATATCAGATATTACAAATTTCCCTGAGATTTTAGATGGGAGAGTTAAAACTTTGAATCCTAAAATATATGGCGGCATTTTAGCTATTAGGAATAACCGAGAACATTTAAATCAATTGAAAAAATATGGTATAGATACAATAGATATGGTGGTGGTAAATTTATATCCTTTTGAATCCGTAATAAATAATATAGAAAAACCACACGACAAAAATATAAACCAAGAAGTTATAGAAAATATAGACATTGGAGGAGTGTCTCTTTTAAGGGCTGCATCTAAAAACTATAAAGATGTTTTAGTTATTTGTGATAAAAACGACTATAGTTTAGTTATAGACAGTTTAAAAAACAGTTCATCGTTATACAGTTTAAAATTGATTTTAGCAGCTAAAGCTTTTAGACATACAGCTTATTATGATTCTCTAATTTCTACTTATTTGACATACGAGAAGTTTCCAGACCAATTGACTATACCGTTAAAAAAAGTCTCGAATTTAAGATATGGAGAAAATCCTCATCAGTGTGCAGCAGTGTACTCAAATGAAACTGAAAAAAATAAGTCTGCTGTAATATCTGCCAAGCAACTCCATGGTAAAGAACTGTCATATAATAATTATTTAGATTTAGAATCTGCTTGGCGCTTGGTGCATGAATTTGGAAAACCTGCTTGTGTAATTATAAAACACAATAATCCGTGTGGTTGTGCCCAAGGCAGAGATTTGCAAGATTCCTATTTAAAAGCATTTTCCTGTGATCCTATGAGTGCTTTTGGCAGTATAATTGCTTTTAATAGATCTGTAGACTCTATACTTGCGCAAGAAGTAAGTAGACTTTTTGTTGAGTGTATTATTGCTTGCGATTATTCTAAGGAAGCTTTAGACATTTTAACGCAGAAAAAGAATATTAGGCTCCTTAAACAGGATATATCTTACAAAAAAGAGAATGATGTTGTAGAATATAGAGCAATTTCTAGCGGAATGTTAGTGCAAGATAAAGACAATAGTCTTATATTTGAAATAAAAGTTATGACAAAAAGAAGTCCTACAGAAGAAGAAAACAGCTCTTTAGAGTTTGCATGGAAAGTTGCAAAACATGTAAAATCAAATGCTATTGTTTTAGTAAGAGGATTGCAAACAGTTGGAATAGGTGCTGGACAAATGAGTCGAATAGATTCTTTAAAAATTGCAGTTGAAAAGATGAGGGAAGTAAAACACGGTTTAGATGAAAATAAAAAACCTCTAGTGCTTGCTTCAGATGCTTTTTTCCCGTTTCCAGACGTTGTTGAGGAAGCTTTTAAAGTTAATGTTACTGCAATAGTACAACCAGGGGGCTCTATAAAAGATAATGATTCAATAAAAGCTGCAAATTATAGAAACATAGCAATGATACTGACAGGAATGCGCCATTTTAAACATTGATTTGTAAAATAATAAGAGGTATTTATTTATGAAAAAGATTACACTTGTTTTTATGTTTCTTATTTTATTTGGAATTGTTTCTTCTGCAGATACAAAATCTAAAAAGAAAGAACAGGTCGATGTTTTCTCAAATATTTCTGAAACGTATGATGGCACAGGTAGACCTTATGCTTTAGATTACTATTGGGATTTTCCATATGGCCCTTTATATGAGCAAGCTGCTGAAGAGGGGTACGGAGAGACTTACTATACTTATGATCGTTTTTATGGATCTGAAGTTCGTAGAAAAAAGTCTTATCAAGAGTTAAATAATTTAGTATCGTTGGAACAAAAGAAAACTCAAGTCAAACTTGTTCAAAAAGAAATTTCTGGAGTAAGAGTTTTACAAGCAAAGTTTTATAAACAGTATACGCCCGATACGGTACCTATTTCTATAGCAGAAATTACTGTGGAAAATAAGTCCAGTACGCCTATTATAACTGTTTTTTGTAGAGGTAGACTTATATCACATAAGACAGGCGAAGTAATATTTGAGGGTACTTTTAAATATGATATGCCAAAGGAGTTACCTAGCGGAACTAAAGAGACTTATGAGATTGACTTAAATAGTTTTGGACAGTGGGCAAAAGTAAGAGTCCCAGATTTAACAAAATTTGAGGTTGATATTGTTGGTATAGAAACGAATAAAGGAAAAGTTCTAGTTGCAGAATTTTCAAAAGAAGATAAAGCAAAATTGCAAAAATTAAGAAAGAAATATATATACTAAAATATATATAAAAAAAGTCAAAGTCTAGTTTGTCCTTTTCTGTTTCGTAAGAGTAATTTTTTTATGAGTAACTTCTTCTTTTTCCATAAGATTGGTCAAGTCAGGATTCGCATTAAAATGTGACTTGATCGAATTTAATGAAAAAAGAAGTAGCTTATTAACCCATTGTATTGTTTTTGCTCAAACTATTGATATAATTAATAGTTCTGATTACGACATTACTAGAGCTAGTCTTAATATACTAGCTCTAGTATTTCTGATTTTTAAAAATCGATTAAATTTACATTTATGGTAACTTACTTATCTGGCATTAACGCATCTGCAAAAGCACATTTTTTGTTTAGGCATATTACTCAACTAAAAAGCCTAAACAGCGCTAGCCTTCATATCTTTACTTTTGTCAAAGCTGAAGAATTAAATTCTTTTTATGACAATTTAAAATGTTTTTTTAAAGATAGTATTGATATTTTTTTATTTCCATATGATGACACACAAGCAAGAATTGTTACTATAGAAAAGATAAAAACGCTGAACAATTTTATTGTTTGTGCAACTGATAATTCAATAAACATGGAAGTTTCTAATCCTGAGGATAATCTAGGGGTTAAAGTTTGGAAAGGAAAAGAGTATGATTTAAATACATTTATATTATCTTTAGTATCTTCCGGATATACAAGAACAAATTTTGTAGAAGATAAACTGCAATTTTCAGTTAGAGGTGAAATTGTAGATATATGGCCTCTATCTTTAGATATGCCAATAAGACTTGTCTTTGAATATGACAATATTGAATCTTTAAGATATTTCGAACCTGCTACTCAGCTTTCAAATGTTGCTTTAGAAAATGTTCATATACTTCCTATAAATATTCCTAAGTCCAATTTTACTATAAAAGACTATTTCTTTTATAAGAATAAAGGAAGTGAAACAGTAATATATTTTGATTATGCAATTGATAAAAAAGTAGACAAGCAATTTAACAAATGTGAGTTTCTTATAAACGACCCGTTAAATGTACAGTCAAAATATATGGGCTATAAAAGTTTTGTTGGTTTTCAAGGAGATACAAATTTTTTTGTAAAATCGTTAAAAAATTTTTTAGATGATAACATTAAAATTAAAATCTATTATGCTAACGATGGCGAAAAAAGGCGTATTTTAGATATTTTACATGATAGTAGGCTAAATTATAAAGATATTGAATTTTTGTATGGCAATTTGTCAGAAGGTTTTTATTTAGATACTTTAAGAACAGTATTTATTTCTAGTAGGCAAATGCTTTATAAAAAAAGACCTGTAAATTTTCCAAAGGTAAAAGAAGGTAGGCGTTTAGAGGGAATTTGGGAAATTTCGCAAGGGGACTATGTAGTTCATGAAAGATATGGGATAGGTCGTTACGTTGGACTAAAAACGATTTCAAGACAAAATAGCACTAGTGAGTATTTATGTATAGAATATAAAAACTCAGACAGACTTTATGTTCCTCCTGAAGAAATAAAAACAGTAAAAAAGTATATAGGTATAGAGGGAGTTAAGCCTAAATTATATTCTATGGATACTCTTTCTTGGGAGAGAATAAAGTCTAGAGTGCGTGAAGCTGCTGCAAAATTTGCTAAAGAGCTTTTAGAACTTTACGCACAGAGAAGTTTAATTAAAAGGCTTCCTTTAGAAAAACAAACAACTTGGGAAAAGGAGTTAGCAGATTCTTTTCCTTATGAAGAAACTCAAGATCAATTAAAGGCTATAGAAGATATAAAAGATGATTTTTCTAAAAATTATCCTATGGAAAGACTGATTTGTGGAGATGTTGGGTATGGAAAAACTGAAGTAGCATTAAGGGCTGCTTTCAAAGTGGTGACGCATGGTAAACAAGTTGCTGTGCTTGTACCAACAACAGTTTTAGCTCAGCAAGATTACAATACTTTTTCCAATAGATTGTCCATGTTTCCAACCAACATTGTTGTTTTAAGTAGGTTTCAAACTAAGTATGCTCAAGAAAAGATAATAGAAGATCTTAAAAATGGTGCAGTAGATATAATTATTGGTACGCATAGACTATTACAGAAAGATATAGAATTTAAAGATTTAGGGCTTTTAATAGTTGATGAAGAACATAGATTTGGAGTTAAACAAAAAGAAAAAATTAAATCTTTAAAGAAACACATAGATATTTTATTACTTTCAGCAACTCCTATTCCACGAACATTATCTTCTGCATTGTCTGGGTTTAGAGATTTATCATTAATAGAGACGCCTCCGTATGGGCGTCTTCCTATAGAAACAAGCCTTGCACTATATGATGATATTTTAATAAAAAATATTATTGAGGCTGAGTTGTCAAGAAATGGTCAGTTCTTTTATGTATACAATAAAGTTGAAACAATTTTAACAAAAGCTGACAGTATCAAAAAACTTGTTCCAGATATCAAACTTGGTATTATTCATGGGCAGCTGCAGGCTAGAGATATAGAAAATATAATGTGGAAATTTATAAATTTAGAACTGGATGGTTTAATTGCTACTACAATAGTAGAATCAGGACTTGATATTCCATCAGTAAACACTATGATAGTAGAAGAAGCAGAAAACTTTGGACTTTCTCAACTTTATCAATTAAGAGGGAGAATTGGTCGAAATAGGCAAAAAGCTTATTGTTATTTGTTGTATAAGGATAAAAAGTTAAGTGATGAAGCAACTAAAAGACTTGAAGCCATGAAAGATTTCAGTGAATTAGGTTCTGGGTTTAGGCTTGCATTAAAAGATTTGGAAATTAGAGGTGCGGGCGGTATTTTGTCTAAAAGTCAGCATGGTTTTGTAAGAGATATAGGGTATGATATGTTTTCTAAACTTCTAAAAGAGGAAGGCAATAAACTTAAGGGCGATGGGAATATTACAGAAATAGATGATAGAGAAAACGCAAGTATAGATTTACAAGTTAATGCGCTAATTACACAAGATTATATTCCTCAAGATGATATAAGAATTTTATTTTATAGAAAGCTTTCAGATGCAGATAATCAGGAAACAATAGAAAATATACGTTCTGAACTTTTAGACCGTTTTGGCAAAATTCCACAAGAAACGAAAATGTTGCTAAGTATAGCTAAACTAAGACTTTTAGCTCAAAAAATAGGAGTAGAGAGAATTTCTGAAGATAGTAAATATTTATATATATACTTTTTTGAAACTTTAGATTTTTCTAAATTAGATATTACAAAGCTAATAAATAATTATTCAAATAAAATAGAGTTTATTTCTGGTAAGAATTATGCGTTTAAATTAATAAAAAATATAACTAATGAAAATACGGTTGAGTATGTGAAAAACTTTTTGATAGACTTACAGTCCATATTCAATACAAAGAAATAAGTTTAAATGTATATTTTATAGGAGGATAAATAATGGATATTTCTAAGTTTACTGTTAAATCTCAAGAAGCTTTAGTGGACGCTCAAAATATAGCTCAAGATTATGGAAATCAAGAAATAACCCCAGAACATTTATTGTATGCATTAGTTAAACAACAAGATGGAACAGTTGGAGCAATAATTAAAAAGATTGCCGCTACTGGCCAAGAAGAAATGTTATTTTCAAGCATATACAGGGAAGTGCTTTCTGATATTGAAAAAAGACCGAAGGTCTCAGGAGGTAATCTATTTTTATCTTCAAGTTTAAACAAAATTTTAAATAATTCACAGAAAGTTGCCAAAAGCTTGAAGGATGATTTTGTTTCAACAGAACATTTATTAATTTCGATTGCAGAAGAGACCGCAGAAACTTCTTCTAAAATATTAAAAAAATACGGTATTTCAAAAGATACTATTTTAAAAGTTCTTGTAAGTATTAGAGGTGATCAACATGTTAGGGACCAAAATCCAGAAGATAAGTACCAAGCTTTAGAAAAATATGGAAAAGACTTAACAGATTTAGCTAAAAAAGGGAAACTAGACCCTGTTATAGGTAGGGACGAAGAAATACGTAGATGTGTACAAGTTTTGTCTAGAAGAACAAAAAATAATCCTGTTATAATCGGCGAGCCGGGCGTTGGTAAAACTGCAATAGTTGAAGGACTTGCACAACGAATAGTTTCAGGCGATATCCCGGAAAGTTTGAAAAATAAAAGAATTATCTCTTTAGACCTAGGATCATTAATAGCTGGAGCTAAATATAGAGGAGAATTTGAAGATAGACTTAAAGCTGTTTTAAAAGAGATTCAAAACGCAAGTGGAACTATAATTTTATTTATAGATGAGTTACATACAATAGTAGGCGCTGGAGCTTCTGAGGGAGCAGTTGATGCGGCCAATATGTTAAAACCTATGCTTGCTAGAGGAGAGCTACGTCTTGTTGGAGCTACAACTTTAGATGAGTATAAAAAATATATTGAAAAAGACGCTGCCCTAGAGAGACGTTTTCAGCCGATTTTTGCAGGAGAACCATCTGTTGAAGATACAATAGCAATCTTAAGAGGAATAAAAGAAAAATATGAAGTACATCATGGTGTAAAGATAAAAGATTCTGCATTAGTAGCAGCTGCAACGCTAAGTGCAAGATATCTAACAGATAGACATTTGCCAGATAAAGCAATAGATTTAATTGACGAATCTGCAAGTAGACTCAGGATAGAGATAGATTCTATGCCTACAGAACTAGATTCTATTGAACGTAAAATGAGGCAACTTGAAATAGAAAAACAAGCTGTAAAAAAAGAAACTGATTCTGCGTCTAAAGAACGGCTTTTAAATCTTCAAAAAGATATAGATAAGCTAAAACATGAATCTGCTGATATGAAAGTCCATTGGGAAAAAGAGAAAAATTGTATTTCACAAATAAGACAGCTAAAAGAAAAGATAGAAAATATAAAAATTGAAGAGCAAAAAGCCGAAAGGAATGGGGACTTAAATTTAGTTGCAGAAATTCGTTATGGAGAAATTCCAAATATGCACAAACAGCTTGAAGAAGAAAACAAAAAACTTTTAAATCTTCAAAAAGAAAAAAGGATGTTAAAGGAAGAAGTTGACGAAGACGACATTGCTCAAGTTGTTAGTAAATGGACAGGTGTTCCAGTTAGTCGTATGATGCAAAGTGAAATTCAAAAACTTCTCAAATTGGAATCCAGTCTACATAACAGGGTTATCGGTCAAGATGAAGCAATAACTGCTATATCTAATGCTGTAAGGCGTTCACGGTCTGGGATTTCAGACCCAAATAGACCTATAGGCTCATTTTTGTTTTTGGGACCTACGGGCGTTGGTAAAACAGAACTTGCAAAAGCTTTAGCAGAACTTTTGTTCGACGATGAGAAAAATATAGTAAGAATTGATATGTCAGAATACATGGAAAAACATAGCGTTTCGCGTCTTATAGGTGCGCCTCCGGGATATGTTGGTTTTGAAGAAGGAGGTCAGCTTACAGAAGCTGTAAGAAGAAGACCTTATTGTGTTGTTTTGTTTGATGAGGTTGAAAAAGCAAGCACGGAAGTTTTTAACGTTATGCTTCAGTTATTTGATGATGGTAGAGTTACAGATGGACAAGGAACAACAGTTGATTTTAAAAATACAGTTATCATTATGACATCAAATATAGGTTCTCAATATATTCAGCCAGGGAAAGATGATGAAGAAATTAAAATTAATATAAATCAAGAATTACGTACTTTTTTTAGACCAGAATTTTTAAATAGAATTGATGAAATAATAATATTTAAAAATTTAAATTCTAGCGAATTAAATAAAATTATAGATATTCAAATTAAAACATTACAAGAACGTCTTTTGTTGCGAAAAATAAACGTTAATTTGACAGATAAAGCAAAAGACTTTTTGTCTTTAAAAGGTTATGATCCTGTTTTTGGAGCAAGGCCTTTAAAAAGAGCAATACAAACATACTTATTAAATCCTCTTTCGTCAAAAATTATTTTAGGAGATTTTAAAGAAGGAGATGTTATATCAGTAGATGTTTCAAAAAAAGATGTCCAATCTTTAGAATTTAAAAAAGTTATGTAAATTAATGATAGAAAGGTTTCTCTAAAAACCTTGATGTACATCTTTACTGAGCTACCACAAAGTTTATTGACGATATAATTTGACAATGTATCTGAAATACTATAGAATCAGTTGCTAAGCAGGTTGATTTTTTTATTTGTAACCAGTTTTCCAGAGAAACCCAACTATAAAACGGGAGTTTAATAGTGAAAATATTGGTGTTAAATTGTGGGTCATCATCTGTTAAGTACACTCTTTTTGAAATGCAAAGTGAAAAGAAGCTTGCTTGGGGTATTGTTGAATGTATAGGGTTACAAGAGGCCTTTTATACAAGACATGTAGAAAATATTCAAGGAAGAAAAGAAGTTGTAAAGGTTTCAAATCATAATCAAGCAGTAGAGCTTATAATAAAAGATCTTTTAAATAAAGTAATTTCAGATGTTAGCGAGATTTCTGTTATTGGGCATAGGATAGTTCATGGCGGGGATAAATTTTATAAATCAGTTTTGGTTACAAATGAAGTAAAAAAAGACTTAAAAAATTGTTTTTCAATGGCACCTCTTCATATGGGTGCTCATTATGCTGGTATTGAAGCTGTTGAAAAGATGCTTATAGGTGTACCTTCTGTTTTAGTTTTTGATACGGCATTCCATCAAACTATGCCAGACTATGCTTATATGTACGCGTTACCTTATGAATTTTTCAAAAAAGATCATATAAGAAGATATGGTTTTCATGGGACTTCTCATAGTTATGTTTCGCAAAGAGCAGCTGAAATGTTAAATAAGCCACTAAGTGAGATCAACTTGATAACTGCGCATTTGGGAGCAGGAAGTAGTATTGCTGCTATTAAACAGGGAAAAGTTATAGATACTTCTATGGGCTTTACTCCTTTAGAAGGTGTTATGATGGCAACTAGGTGTGGAAATATTGATCCTGCAATTATTACTTACATAATAAATAAATACCCACAATATAAAGATGCAGTTGCTTTAAATAAATTAACAAATCAAGAAAGTGGATTAATAGGAATTTCTGGTGTTTCTGGTGATATGAGAGATATTTTAAAAGCCATAGAAAGGGGTAACAAAAGAGCTTCTTTAGCTTTTGAAATGCTTTGTCATAGTATAAAAAAATACATAGGTGCTTATTTTGGAATTTTAAATGGTATAGATGCTTTAGTTTTTACAGCAGGCATAGGAGAGAATTCTTTTCCGGTAAGAGAAAATGTATGTAAAAATTTAAGTGTATTGGGGATAGAAATAGATTTGCACGAGAATGCTAGACATTCTAGTAGTGAACGGTTTATTTCTACAGAATCTTCAAAAGTTAAGGTTATGATTATACCTACTAATGAAGAGTTAATGATTGCTAGAGACTCTAAAGCAGTGTTGACAAATATACAAATGACATCGTATAATTAGAAAATATTGTTATGAAAGAATTAGTTATAAAGTTGTCTGACTTTTTAAAAAAAGATATAGTAGAAATAAATAAATGTAAGTATACAAGAGATATTGGTTATCAAATAAATATAAGCGTATCTTTTAAAGCTATTAAAATTGCTGATTCTAAAGTATATGTAAAAGGCAAGGTAGCAGGTTTTATTGAACAGCAGTGTTCTCTTTGTCTTGAAGTTTATAGCCATCCTTTAGAAATTCCTATTAATATAAATATGGATGTTAAAGAAGGTTGTGTTGATGTTAGTGAGGAAGTTAGACAGTTGATACTTCTTGAGATGCCATCAAAACCTGTTTGTAATGATGATTGTTTGGGTATATGCAAAATTTGTGGTAAACATAATCGAAAAGATTATTCTTGTTCTTGCGTTGATGAATATAATGATTGTAGTAAAGAAAGATGGAAAGAATTGTTAAATAAATATCGGAGGAAGTAAAGATGCCAAATCCAAAAAGGAAACATACCCCACATCGTAGGGATTGTAGAAGATCAGCAAATTCAAAATTAGATGCTCCAAATTCGAGTAAATGTTCAAATTGTGGTGCGGCAAAAATGCCTCATAAAGTATGTCCTGAATGTGGTTTTTATAAGGGAGTTCTAATTGTGCCTAAGAAAGTCAAAAAAGCACAAAAATCTGAAAATGCTCAAGAAGAGGCACAAGCAAAATGATAATTGCACTGGATGCAATGGGCGGAGATTTTGCACCGGTATCGACTGTTGAAGGTGCGATTTTAGCTGCAAAACAAGCTAATCATAAAATTTTACTTGTAGGTCAAGAACAATCTATTCTTGATGAAATGCGTAAACACAGTAAAAAATATAATTTAAAGTCTCTTAATATTGAAATAATTAATGCTGATGAAGTTATTGCTATGGATGAACATCCTGTAAAAGCTGTTCGCCAGAAACGAAATTCATCTTTGTCTATTTGCGCAAATCTTGTTGCTAGTGGCAAGGCAGATGCATTTGTTTCAATTGGTAATTCAGGAGCAGTTATGGCAGCGGCTCTTTTTTATTTAAAAAGAATAGAAGGTGTTTTAAGGCCTGCTATATCTACTTTTTTCCCAACAATGGAAGGTAATTGCATACTTGCTGATATGGGGGCTAATGTAGATTGTAAGCCAGAGTATTTACTTCAGTTTGCTATAATGGCCAGCTTATTTTATGAAAAAATTGTTGGAATAAAAAGACCAAGAGTAGGGTTGGTTTCTGTTGGAGAAGAACCTACAAAAGGCAATGCTCTTTCTGTTGCTACTTTTGAACTTTTAAAAAAAACTGATTTAAATTTTATAGGCAACGTAGAAGGTAGAGATATTCCAAGATCCAAAGCAGATGTAGTTATATGTGATGGGTTTGTTGGAAACGTTATTTTAAAATTTGGAGAAGGTCTTTCTGAGATGATTTTAAAATTGATCAAAAAAGCTTTAAAAAAGCATCCTTTTGCTTGGGCGTCTTTGCCATTCTTATGGCTTGCCATAAAAGATTTAAGGAAAAGTGTTGATTATACAGAAATTGGCGGAGCTCCTCTTTTAGGGGTGAATGGAATTAGCATAGTAGGGCATGGGAGTTCTAATGCAAAAGCTGTAAAAAATGCAATTTTTGCAGGGGTAAGAGCTGTGGAGCAGAATCTTGTTTATGAAATAAAAGAAGCTATAGCAAAGTATAATAAGGTTATAGAATAATGAATAAAAAACTTGGTGTTAAAATTTTAGGTACAGGTTCATATTTTCCAGATAAAGTACTTACTAATACTGACTTAGAACAAATTGTTGAAACTTCTGATGAATGGATAAGTACAAGAACTGGAATAAAGGAAAGAAGGATAGCAGCTGATGGTGAATTTACTTCTGATCTTGCATATAAAGCTTCTTTAGAAGCTATAAAATCTGCAAATATCAAACCTGAAGAAATAGATTTAGTTTTAGTAGCTACAATTACTCCAGATATGTTTTTTCCTTCAACAGCTTGTTTTTTACAGAAAAAATTGGGATTGAACTCAGTTCCTGCTTTTGATTTATCTGCAGCTTGTAGCGGGTTTGTTTATGGAATTGCCACTGCAAAAGCGTTTATAGAGTCTGGGCTTTATAAGACTGTTTTATTGATAGGTGCAGAAGAGCTTTCTAAAATTACAGATTGGACTGACAGGAATACATGTGTTCTATTTGGAGATGGAGCAGGCGCTATGATTTTATCTGCTTCACAACAAGATGACAATGTTTTGTCTACTTTTTTAGGTGCAGATGGCTCTTATGCTGATTTGCTTTTGATGCCTGGTGGTGGAAGTGTGAACCCATCCACCGTTGAAACTGTAAATGGGAAATTACATTCAATAAAAATGCAAGGGAAAGAAGTTTTTAAAACAGCTATACCTAAAATGGCATTTGCTGCTCAAAAAGCTTTAGAATTTTCAGGAAAAAATTTAGATGATATAAAACTCTTTATTCCTCATCAAGCAAATATGAGAATAATTGAAGCTGTTGCAAAGAAGATGGGTATTCCTATGGAGAAAGTTTTTGTTAATATTTATAAAACCGGGAATATTTCGTCTGCAACTACTATTACAGCTTTAGATGAGGCTATAAAAACAGGAAAGTTAAATAAAGGGGACTTAGTTGAACTTATAGCTTTTGGTGGTGGTTTTACGTGGGGAGCTACAGTGTTAAGGGTTTAAGGTCTCTCTAAAAATCTTAACGCATATTTTTGATGTGCCTTTTTTGATACTGCTACGTTAAACACACCTGTGTTACTTACAGTGTATTAAAAAAACTTGTGTTTATGGAACAACAATTCCTGTCTTTTCTGCTTTATATTGTCAAAAAATTGTAGTAATTATTACACAATAGGGTTTTTAGACAGACCCTTTAAACTAGAGGTTATAAATGCCAAAGATAGCGTTAATGTTTCCAGGTCAAGGCTCTCAAACAGTTGGTATGGGTAGAGATCTTTATGAAAAATATCCTAAAGCAAAAGAAATTATAGATTTAGCAGGTGATGATATAAAAGACGTTATTTTTAATGGATCAGAAGAAAAATTAAAACTTACTAAATATGCTCAACCTGCAATATTTACTGTTTCTATGGCTGTTTTTGAAGTTTTTAAATCTAATTATGATTTTTCAAAATCTGAGTTTGTTGCTGCAGGGCATTCTCTTGGTGAATATTGTGCACTATGCGCAGCAGAGTTTTTTAGTTTTAAAGATGGTTTAGAAATGGTAAAAGCTAGAGGAAAATTTATTCAAGAAGCTTCTTGTCAAAACCCTGGCATAATGGCTGCAATTTTAGGTATGCAAAAAGAACAAGTTTTAGATATTTGCTCCAAAGTTTCTTCTTATGGTGTGTGTGAAGCTGTTAATTTTAACTCTCCAGGGCAAATAGTTATAGCAGGTACTTCTAATGCAGTAAATAAAGCTATAGATCTTGCAAACGAATCTGGCGCTATAAAAACTGTTGTATTGAATGTTTCAGGTCCTTTTCATTCTTCTTTTATGGAGTCTGCTTCAAATAAAATGGAACAGGAATTGAAAAAATATAATTTTAATAATCCTTCTTTTGGGGTGTACACAAATTGTGATGCTCAACTTACAAAAGATATATGTCAAATAAAAGAAAAACTTGTAGCTCAAATAAAAAGTCCAGTTAAGTGGGATGAGATAATGCAAAATATGATCTTGCTAGGATTTGAAAAATTTTTAGAACTTGGGCCTGGAAGAGTTTTGTCTGGACTCTTAAGAAGGATTGATAAAACAAAGAAATCTTTAAACATTGAAGACAGTATAAGTTTACAAAAAGCATTGGAGGAATTAAATAAATGAAACTTCAAGGAAAAGTTGCTGTTATTACAGGTTCTGCTCAGGGGATAGGTAGATCCATAGCTGAGACTTTTGCGTCTGAGGGTGCTAGTAGTGTAATTTCAGATATTAATGCAGAAGCTGCTTTAAAAACAGCAGAAGAAATAAAATCAAAATATGGTGTTGAAACTATATCTGCTGCATGCAATGTTGCAAAATTTGAAGAATGTGATTCTTTAATTAAAACTACTCTTGACAAATTTTCCAAAATAGATATACTAACCAATAATGCAGGAATAACAAAAGATAATCTTGTTTTAAGGATGACAGAAGCTGAGTGGGACGCTGTAATTGCCGTCAATTTAAAGGGTGTATTTAATTGTATAAAAGCTGTAAGTAAGTCTATGCTTAAAGCAAGGCAGGGTAGAATAATAAATATAGCTTCTGTTGTTGGGCAGATGGGCAATGCCGGACAGATAAATTATTCTGCAACTAAAGGCGGAGTTATTGCTATGACAAAGACTTGCGCAAGAGAGTTTGCATCAAGAAATATTTTAGTAAATGCTATTGCTCCAGGATTTATACGTACAGCTATGACAGATAAACTTACTGAAGAACAAAAGAAGGCTATGTCTGACAATATACCTTTAGCAAGACTTGGAGAAGCTTCTGATATAGCAAAAGCAGCGCTATTTTTTGCAAGTGATGATTCTTCTTATATAACAGGGCATGTTTTAGCAGTTAACGGTGGGATGTACATGTAAAAAAATTGCGCAATCGCAAATATTAAAAAATAAAGGAGGACGTAAAATGGCAGATTTTGAAGCTAGAGTAAAAGAGATTATTGTTGAGCAATTGGGTGTAGATCCTGCTGAAGTTGTGACAGGCGCATCATTTGTAAACGATTTGGGAGCAGATTCTTTAGATACAGTAGAGCTTGTTATGGCTTTTGAAGAAGAGTTTGGGATTGAAATTCCGGATGAAGAAGCAGAAAAAATTCAAACCGTAGGAAATGCTATAGATTATATTAAGGTTCATGCTGCAAAGTAAGGCATAAAAATGAATAAAAGAATAGTTATAACCGGCATGGGAGTAGTTACACCTATAGGTATAGGTTTGCCTGAGTTTACTACAGCTTTAAAAGAAGGTAAATCTGGTGCTAGTACAATAGATTTTTTTGATACGAGTGTGTATACTACAAAATTTGCGGCTACCGTTAAAAACTTTAACCCAGAACAATTTATAGATAAAAAAAATATAAAAAAAATGGCGAAGTTTACGCAGTTTGGCTTTGCAGCTGCAAAGATGGCAATAGAAGATTCTGGTCTAGATTTATCTAAAGAAGACTTATCAAGAATTGGTGTCATAACAGGGACAGGCATAGGTGGTTTGGATGTAATTGAAGAAGAAGAGCAAGCTTTGCTTGCAAAAGGGCCTAGACGAGTAAGCCCTTTTTTAATTCCTATGATAATTACAAATATGTTGCCAGGAGAAATAGCTATTAAATATGGTTTTACTGGTCCAAACTATTCAGTTACAAGTGCCTGTGCTTCGTCTAACCACGCTATAGGAGATAGTTTAAAACTTATAAGAAGTCTAGATGCTGACATAATAATTGCAGGCGGCTCTGAAGGTGCTATTACTCCGTTAGGAGTTGCAGGTTTTTGTTCTATAAAAGCTCTTTCTCAAAGAAATGATGAACCTCTTAAGGCGTCTCGTCCTTTTGATAAGGATAGAGATGGTTTTGTTATGGGAGAGGGGGCAGGTATTGTTGTTCTTGAAACTCTAGAACATGCTTTAAATAGAGGAGCAAAAATATATGCTGAACTTTTAGGCTATGGTGCATCTGATGATGCGTATCATATAACCGCTCCAGAGCCTGAAGGAAAGGGTGCTATTATGGCTATAGAAAAGGCTATTTGTGATGCTTGTATTTCTAAAGAAGAAGTTGACTATATAAATGCACATGGTACCTCTACAGCTATGAATGATAGAATTGAAACTTTTGCAATAAAAAAAGTTTTTGGTAATAGAGCTTACAATATACCAGTTTCGTCTACAAAATCTATGACAGGTCATCTTTTAGGTGGTGCGGCTGGAGTTGAACTTGTTGCCACAGCCCTTGCTATGCAAGAGGGTTTTATACCGCCGACTATCAATTATCAAACTCCTGATCCAGAATGTGATTTGGACTATGTACCAAATATAGCAAGAGAGCAAGCTATAACTTGTGCTATTTCAAATTCTCTAGGGTTTGGTGGTCATAACGCAACTATAGTAATAAAAAAATATGTTAAGTGAAAAAATATTAAAACTTCAAAAGATTATTGAATATTCATTCGATAATCTTGAAGTCTTAATAATAGCACTAACTCACAGATCTTATGCCTCACAAGTAGGGCAAAAAAATTGTAATGAGCGTATGGAGTTTTTGGGAGATAGTATTTTGTCAGCTATTGTAGCAGAAACTTTATACGTACGTTATCCTACTGAGAGTGAAGGTAAATTATCTCAATTAAAAGCTCAGGTAGTTTCTGCTCCTAATTTAAGTGTTTGGTCGCAAGAAATAAATTTGGGTGATTATATTTTTTTAGGAAAGAGTGATGATACAAAAGAATCTAGAGAGAGAGAAGGTTTGCTTTGTGATGTTTTTGAAGCTATTGTAGGAGCTATTTATTTAGATGGTGGTTTTGAAAACGCAAAGAAGTTTGTTTTAAAATTTTTGAATTCTAAAAAAGAAATAGTAGTAACAGATTATAAAAGTAAGCTTCAAGAACTTACTCAAAAATTATATAAAAAATTTCCAGATTATAAGATAATAAAAGAGTTCGGTCCTGACCACAATAAAAAATTTGAAGCTGTTGTACTTATAAATAGTAAGCTTTTAGGTAACGGCATTGGAAATTCTAAAAAAGAAGCTCATCAAGTTGCTGCTCAAAAAGCTTTAAAAAACATAAAGAGTCGCTCGACGTAAATAGTGTTTGGTAAGCAGTATTTACGCCGATAGATTTTATTAAAAGAGGTTAAAAGTTATGGTAATGAACTATATGTTGTCTGAAGAAGAACAAATGATGGTTGAAACTGCTAGAAACATAGCAGTAGAAAAAATGAAACCTGTTAGAGAACATTACGATGAAAAAGAAGAATTTCCGTGGGAGATTGTAAAAGAATTCGCTCAAGCTGATTTGTGTGGTGTTTATATACCTGAAGAATATGGTGGTTTTGGTAAAGGGATAATGGGACTTGTTCTTGTTGTTGAAGAGCTTTGTAAAGTTGATGGGGCAATTGCTCTTTCGCTTGCTGCAACAGCGCTTGGAACGCTTCCAATACTTATAGCTGGAAACGAAGATCAAAAGAAAAAATATTTACTAGACATTGCTTCTGGTAAAAAGCTTGCAGCTTTTGGTTTAACTGAAGCTAGTGCAGGTTCTGACGCTACTGGTATGAATACCACTGCAATTAAAGACGGCGATTATTATGTTTTAAATGGTACAAAATGTTTTATAACTAATGGAGGGGATGCAGAGACGTACACTATTTTTGCAAAAACTAATCCTTCAAAAGGTGCAAGAGGGATATCTTGTTTTATAGTAGAAAAAGGTACTCCCGGTTTTGAGTTTGGTAAAAAAGAAAAGAAAATGGGTATCAAAGCATCTTCTACAAGAGAGCTTATATTTAAAGATTGTAAAGTACACAAAGATAATGTATTGGGAAAAGAAGGGCATGGCTTAATGATAGCCCAAGCTACTTTAGATAATTCTCGTCCTGGTGTAGCAGCCCAAGCTCTTGGTATAGCAGCTGGTGCGTTAGATGAAGCTGTGGACTATGCCAGAAAAAGAGTGCAATTTGGTCAACCTATAGCTTCTTTCCAAGGCATACAACATATGCTTGCAGATATGGCTACAGAAGTAGAAGCTGCAAGGGCATTGCTTTATGCTTCTGCAAGAATGATAGATGCAGGTACTTCAAAGCGTACAAGTAAAGAATCTGCAATGGCTAAACTTTTTTGTTCAGAAGTTGCTATGAAAGTTACAACAAATGCAGTACAAATTCTTGGTGGATACGGGTATTCTAGAGAATATCCTGTAGAGAAAATGATGAGAGATGCAAAAATAACAACTCTTTATGAAGGGACAAGTCAAATCCAGAAAAACGAAATTGCTCTTAACCTTATAAAAGAGTCTGCAGCAAAAACAAAGTAGATTTTTGCCTATGTGAGACTAAATCCTCTAAAGCATATAAATGTTGTGAGTTTTTTGATAAAGGAAGTTAAAAACGAGTATCTGGTGATAAGTGCAAGTTTTTTAACGTAACAGTACCAAAAAATCATAAGTAAAGATATGCGTTAAGGATTTTAGATAAATCTCATATATTGGTAGATGTGGAGAAAAAATGAATATAATTGTTTGTATTAAGCAAGTGCCTAATACAGAAAATGTACAGATTGATCCCCAAACAGGTAGGCTTAAAAGAGATGGCATAGAGTCTATAATAAATCCTTATGATGAATACGCTATAGAAGAAGGCGTAAAACTTAAAGAGAAGTTTGGAGGTAAAGTAACTGCTATAACTATGGGACCTCCACAGGCAGAATCTGCGTTAAGGGAAGCTATTGCTAGAGGCGCAGATGAAGCTGTTTTAATAAGTGATACAGCATTTGGCGGAGCAGACACTTTGGCAACCTCTTATACTTTATCCACTGCCATAAAGACAATAGGAAATTATAGTATTATAATTTGTGGAAAACAAGCTGCCGATGGAGATACTGCTCAAGTTGGTCCGGGTATAGCAGAGATGCTTAATATACCGCATGTTTCTTGTGTTAAAAAAATTGAAGTTATAGATGATGTTTCTATTAAAGTAGAGAGAATGATGGAAGATGGATATGATTTAATAGAAAGTTCTCTTCCAGTTTTACTTACGGTTGTAAAAGAAATAAATAATCCAAGAATGGCATCTCTTAAAGGGAAGATGCTTGCAAAAAAAGCTATTATTAAGAGTCTTGATGCTATTTCTATTGGAGCTGATATAAAAAAAATTGGATTAGATGGATCTCCTACACAAATTGTAAATATATTTAATCCTCCACAAAGAACGGGCGGAGAAAAGTTTGTAGGACAAGCAAAAGATATTGCTGCTAATATAGTTAAAAGGTTATCGGATCTTGGAGTAATATAAAGTTGGTTATAAAAAGTGAACTATAAACTAGTTTTTCACTTTGTTAAAAACGGGAGTTTTTTAAAATGGCAAGTACTATTAATATAATAAGTGAAAAATGTGTTGGGTGCCAAATGTGTGCTAAATCTTGTCCTTTTAGCGCGATTTCTATGGTTGAAAGGCCAGAGCATCCTAAAAAACTTATGCTTGCTAAAATAGATTTAAATAAATGCACTTATTGTGGAATTTGTAATCAAACTTGTAAATTTAATGCAATAGAAATAAAACTAGATACTCTAGCAACAAGTATTGACAAGAGTCTTTATAAAGGTGTTTGGATTTATGCAGAGCAAAGGCATGGAGTCATTCATAAAGTATCATATGAACTTTTAAATAAAGGAAAACATCTTGCAAAAGAGTTAGGAACAACTGTTAGTGTTGTTTTAATTGGCGATAATATTAAGGCAAAAGCGCAAGAATTCATTAATAGAGGTGCGGATAAAGTTTATGTTTGTGACGATCCTATTCTTCTTGAATTTCAAGATGAACCTTATGTATCGGTTTTTTCTCAATTGATAGAAAAAGAAAAACCTGAAATTATTTTAATAGGTGCTACAGATATAGGACGTTCTTTTGCCCCTAGGATTGCAGCCAAGATTAAAACAGGTCTTACAGCAGATTGTATCTCTTTAGAAATAGACCCTCAAACAAGAAATTTAAAACAAACTAGACCTGCTTTTGGTGGCAACATTATGGCTTCTATTGTAACTCCTCAACATCGTCCTCAAATGTCTACAGTTAGACATAAGGTTTTTAAAGAAGCTAAACTGGAAGAAGGGAAAATAGGTGAAATTGTTGATTTTAAAGTAGATGTTAAGACAATAATAAACAGAACAAAATTTTTAGGGTTTGTAAAAGATGAAAGCACTTCTATAGATATTTCTGATGCAGATATTATTGTAGCAGGAGGAAGAGGTGTTGGTAGTGTGGAGGGTTTTAATCTTTTAAAAGAACTTGCAGATCTTTTAGGAGGGGCAATAGGAGCTTCGAGAGCGGCTATTGATGCTGGCTGGATACCTTATTCTCACCAAATAGGGCAAACAGGCAAGACAGTTTCTCCTAAAGTTTATATAGCTTGTGGAATATCAGGCCATATTCAGCATACTATTGGTATAAATGCAGATATTATTATTGCAATAAACAAAGACTCTTCTTGCACAATGATGAAAACAGCTACTTATGCATTAGAGGGTGATATGCATGAGATAATTCTCAATATAATAAGAGAAATAAAGTCTTGTAGATGCGGTTAATTAAAAAACTATAGCAAGATTAAGATAGATCTAAGATATAAGCTTATATCTTTAAAATTTGAAAAAGTTAAGAGAGGGTTAAAACTTTTGTGTTAATATAGATTGATCTCGATAGGAGATAAAAGTGCCTAAAACAAGAAATAAAGAAATTGTTAAAAGTGTTAATCCTAATCGAAACATGGATAATTTTATTGTAGATAATACTAAATCTTTAAAAGGGCTTATTCTTCGTGTAAAAAAAGCGCAAGAAATTTACGCTACTTTTACTCAAGACCAAGTTGATTCTATTTTTAAAGCCGCCGCACTTGCTGCAAATAAGGCAAGAATTCCTTTAGCAAAAATGGCTGTAGAAGAAACTGGTATGGGTATTGTTGAAGATAAAGTTATTAAAAATCATTTTGCTAGCGAATATATTTATAATAAACATAAAGATGCTCTAACTTGTGGCATCATAAGTGAAGATAAAGCAAATGGTATTAAAATAGTAGCAGACCCTGTAGGAGTTATAGCGGGTATTGTTCCAACAACCAACCCAACTTCAACTGCAATTTTTAAGTCTCTTATTACACTAAAAACGAGAAACGGTATTATATTTTCTCCTCATCCAAGATCTAAAAAATCCACTGTAGAAGCTGCAAAAATTGTTTTAGCTGCTGCCGTTAAAGCTGGTGCTCCAAAAGACATTATAGGTTGGATAGATATCCCGTCTTTAGAGCTTACAAATTTACTTATTACAGATCAAAATGTTGCAACAATACTTGCAACAGGAGGGCCTGCGATGGTAAAGGCGGCATATTCTTCAGGGAAACCTGCTCTTGGAGTAGGCGCTGGTAATACTCCTGCAATTATTGACGAAACTGCAGATATTCAAATGGCAGCTTCTTACATTTTGATGTCTAAAACTTTTGACAACGGTATGATTTGTGCTTCAGAACAATCAATAATAATTATAAAAGATGTTTACAAAAAAGTTGTTGATGAATTAGTTTTGAGAGGAGCATATATTCTAAACAAAAATGAAAAAATTAAAGTTGCAAAAACTATAGTCATTAATGGCAAATTAAATTCTCAGATAGTTGGACAATCTGCGTATAAAATTGCTCAATTATCTGGCATAAGAGTGCCTGAAGATGTAAAAATTCTTGCAGGAGAAGTTTCAGATATAAGTTTAAATGAAGCCTTCGCTTACGAAAAATTGTCCCCTGTAATTGCTATTTATAAAGCTGAAAATTTTGAAGATGCAGTGGAAAAAGCCTATAAATTAGTAGAACTTGCTGGAGCAGGACATACATCTGTTTTGTATACTGACGCAAGAAAACAAGATAGAATTAATATTTTTGCTGAAAAATTGCATACAGGGCGCGTGTTAATAAACACTCCTTCATCTCAGGGTGCAATAGGTGACTTATATAATTTTAAACTAGAGCCGTCTCTTACTCTGGGGTGTGGTTCTTGGGGAGGCAATGCTGTGAGCGAAAATATTGGAGTAAGACATTTATTAAATTACAAGACTGTTGCTCAAAGACGCGAAAATATGCTGTGGTTTAGAGTACCTCCGAAAATTTATTTTAAAAGAGGAGCAACAGATTTAGCTTTGCGAGAACTTGTTGGCAAAAAGCGTGCATTTATAGTTACTGACAGGTTTTTGTTTGATTCCGGAGTAATTTATAGTATTACAAAAGTTTTAGAAGATATAAAAGTCGGCTATCAGATATTTTTTGATGTAAAACCAGAGCCTACCCTTAGTACCATAGATGAAGCTTTACTGATAATTAACGTGTATCAGCCTGATGTTATTATTGCATTTGGTGGAGGCTCTCCAATAGATGCTGCAAAGATTATGTGGTTGATGTACGAATACCCAGACACTAATTTTCAAGATATTGCAATGAGATTTATGGATATTAGAAAAAGAATTTGTGATATCTCTGAACTAGGGGAAAAAGCACAGATGGTTGCAATCCCAACAACTTCTGGGACAGGTTCTGAAGTTACGCCTTTTGCTGTCATTAGAGAAGATTCAACTCATATAAAATATCCAATAGCAGATTATTCACTAACACCAAATATGGCAATAATAGATCCAAACTTTGTAGATTCTATGCCTAAAAATTTATGTGCTGCTTCAGGAATAGATGCTTTGACTCACGCTATTGAGGCATATGTTTCTGTGCTTGCTACAAATTTTACAAATTCACCTGCTTTAGAGGCTATGAAATTGATATTTAGATATTTACCGCGTTCATATGAATATGGCATAAATGATCCAGTTGCAAGAGAAAAAATGCATTATGCTTCAACTCTTGCAGGCATGGCTTTTGCTAATGCTTTTTTAGGTGTATGCCATTCTATAGCGCATAAGTTAGGAACGGCATTTAGTATTCCTCACGGTATTGCAAATGCTTTAATTATAAATCAGGTGATACGATACAATGCTACTGATCGTCCAAAAAAGCAAGCAATTTTTCCACAATATAAATTCCCTAATGTAAAAGCAAAGTATGGGCAAATTGCAGATGAGTTAAACCTTGGAGGAAAAAATGATGATGAAAAGCTAGAACTGTTAATAAATGCGATAACAAAACTTAAAAAAGATATTAACTTGCCTCTTTCTATAAAAGAATATGGTATTGAAGAAAAATCTTTTTATAATAATTTAGATAAGTTGGTAGAGCAAGCTTTTGATGATCAATGTACTGGAGCAAATCCTGTATATCCTTTAATGGAAGACTTAAGAAGTATCTTGATTAAAGCTTATAATGGTCAAGTCAGGTAATAAGATCAAGGCCTTGAGCAACGAACGCAACATTAGCAGAACCAGCTTGGGATATGGTAATGGTCTGAGGGTCAAGGGTAACCGTGTCAGGTAGAGGGGCAGGATTAGGAATAGGATCAATAGGGTCAACAGGGGAAGGGGCAATAGAAGGAGTAAAAGTAAAAATAAGAGTATTATCAATGACTTTGAGTTCAGTACGAGTGTTAGTGAAGAGATAAGAGCCGTTAGTATTGGTAAGGCCTAACTTTCCCCCAATGCCATAGGAGTCGATGAGATTAACAGTAAG
>NZ_JAITJM010000051.1:0-3052 GCF_031278955.1 Candidatus Endomicrobiellum cubanum
AACAAAGGGCGGATAGATGTAGTGTTAAAGAAAGAGGATAGAGTAGTGATAGTAGAGATAAAGTACAGTAAAGATAATAAGCCAGAGGAAATGCTAAAAGAAGGTATGGGACAGATAAGGGAAAAGAAGTATTATGAGAAATATATAAACAACAATCCAATACTTTTAGGTATAGTGTTTAGTGAAAATAAAGATATTGCTTGTAGATTCGAAAATGTTTAACTGATTAATTAACGGGATTATTATATGTTTGAAGAAAGAACAAGTCTACAAAATCATTTGGAGTATATAGGTTTAAAAATATTAATATGTATAGTTTTTTTGTTAGGTCGTAGGATTGCGCAATTTTTTGGCAAGGCCTTAACTATTATAGTTTTTTATTTTATACCTTTTAGAAAAAGGCTAGTATTAACAAATATTGCGTTGTCTTTTCCTGAAAAATCTAAAAAAGAAGTTAAAAAAATAGCAAGAAACACCTATAAAACTTTCGTTAGAGTTTTTATCGATATGTTTTTTATATCTAAGATGCCTAATGAAGAGATAGAAAAAATGTTGGTTTATGATAAGGATATTATAAACAAGGCTTTATCTAAGAATAAAGGACTTGTTTTACTTTCAGCGCATTTTGGAAATTGGGAATTATCTGCTCTAGCTTTTGCAAAAAGATATCCTGTAGCATTAATAGTGGCGAAGCAGTCTAATGATTTTGTAGATACAATGATAGAAAGTTTTAGAAATAAAGAAGGATTTAATGTTTTAAACTTTCCAAGAGACGATAAAATGTCTTTTAGAAAAATAGTAAAAGTTTTAAGGAAAAACCAAGTTTTAGCAATACTTGGAGATCAAGACGCAGGCCATAAAGGTATATTTTTGCCATTTATGGGAAGATTAGCTTCTACGCCAAAAGGACCTGCTTTTTTTGCTCTTAGGGCGGGAAGTCCTATAATAACAGCATTTGGGGTTTGTCAAAAAGATGGTAGTATGAAAATGAATTTAGAAGAACTTCAAATGCCAAACTCTGGTAATGAAGAAAAAGATATAGAAATAATTAATACAATATACAATAAAAGACTTGAAGAAGTAATTAAGGAAAATCCTGACCAATGGTTTTGGTTTCATAGAAGATGGAACACTCGTCCAAATTAATAAAATATTATAAGTACGCTTTGATAGTAGAATTATGGACAAGGTTACGATAAAAATTTTACCTTATCTTTTTTTGCCATAAAAAACTAACTAATACCTTTTCCCTCCTTTTCCCGGTCAAGTCAGGTCGTATGATGTTTTTACCTCTGTTGCCACTTTCAAGCGAAGGCAATATATTGGGATTGTAAAAAAGAAAGTGTAAAGTTCCTTTGGTATAAAGAAAGTAAAGGAGCGTAAAAATGGACAAAGAACTATTGAAGAAATCCGAACACTATACTATCAGAATGTACTGGACATCATGCACGAAGTTGATTACTTCTTGGATAAGGTGGCGACCCTATAAAATCTTATAGAATGCGCCTTTCGTGTTGCCGCCGCGTTTTTCTATTCTGCCTTTCTCTATCAAACCTTTCAGTATCGTATTAACCTGCTGCCTTGAAACCTTCAAAAACTTGATAACATCGCCGGAAGTGAATTCACCTAAACTTGCAAATTTGTCTAAAACTTGTCTCTCTCTGGGGGTTAACCTCATAGAAACCGATACTTCGGACAAGGAATTCTCAGCCCGCTCTATCGCGCTTTGCAGGGAATACTTTAAGCCGTCCGTGAAGTATTCAATCCATTGTGTTAGGTCGCCGTTGTCTGCCGTTGAAAGTTTATCAGAGTATTCCCGTCTGTCCGTGTCGTAGAAATCGTCAAGGACAAAATACTTGTTTATCTGATACCCGTTTTGAATAAGAAGTAATGCGGTCAATAGCCTGCAAGTTCTTCCGTTGCCGTCAACAAATGGGTGAATATAGACGTATTGATGATGGAATATGCCGGCTTTCAAGAGAGGCAGGATTTGACCTGAAGTATTAGACCAGTCAAACAGTTCTTGCAACTGTTTTTCTATCTGGGATTTCTCGTGGAAAGGCGGCTTATGCTTTACGACAATCTCCATACCTTTTGGTGTTTGTATGCGATTTCCTACGACTACCACGCTGTTTCGTATCTTCCCGGCTATCTTATCTTTCATACCTGTTAAGAGTTCTTTGTGAACTTCAAGCAATATCTTTAAGTCAAACGCTTTGAATGATGACAATTTTTTAAGTATGGCGAAGTAGTTTGTAACTTCTTTTTCGTCTCTGTTGGCAGGAATGCGACCGCCAAGCAAAAGGTTTGTTACTTCGGGTAAAGACAGGGAGTTGCCTTCTATGCTGTTTGAGGCATACGCAGACTGTATAAGGTTATTTCTTTCTAAGTTAAGCCACAGACTTTTGGGAAGCTTCAGCTGTTCTATCTGTCCGTATAATCTTTCAACGGCAGATACGTTTTCAAGCAGTTTAGTGGTCAGGCTGTATTTAGGTTTTAGCATTGGCTTATTGTATATTATTGTCAATATTATTGTCAATATTATTGTCAAGTGTTAGGCAGTCAAATAACACCGCAGCATAGCCAACCGCAGTAACCCCTGACTTGACCGTTTTAAGGAAAAAAAGGGGGAATCACTCATAAAAAGGAGGTTTGTGGGAACCCAAACAGATGTTTTTATATAAAAACATCTAATTTTTGTTTTTTCTAAATATATAGTTGTTTAGAGTATTATTTATGTTAAGATATAAAGAAAAGATAAAATCTTTAATAGAAGAGAATGTGTATTAAATACATTTATATTATTGCTTTTTCTTTCGGCAAAGCTGCTACAACATTTCTTAAAACGCTTATTTCTTAAATTGTACTTTTAACAATAAATATAATAAAATTTTATCCATAACACTTTAAGGAATAAATATATGAAGAAATTACCAATAGGATTACAAACGATAGAAGGTTTAATAAGAGGGAAAGCAATATATGTAGATAAGACAAAAGAAATACATAATATGGTAAAAGGAGCAGGTAAGTTTTATTTTCTATCAAGGCC
>NZ_JAITJM010000055.1:0-32810 GCF_031278955.1 Candidatus Endomicrobiellum cubanum
TACTATGTTTGATAAGTTTATTGAGGGATTAGAATAAACAAGGGAAATAGGAATATCAGATAAATTTAAATTGGAAGTAGATATAGAGATTCTATTATCAGTTACATAGAGATTTTGGATATCGTTGTTGGGTAAGGATAAGTAAGCTAAGCTGATTTGGATGCAGTTGGAGATAGGTTGATTGATTTCAATAGTATTACTAGATATGGATATGGTATGGGGACTATATAATGTAGAGCTGTTGTTTGGAGATAGCTCTAGGTGAGCACCGTATATATAAGATACAGAGCAAGAGCTGTTGATGGTGATATTGTTATTGTCTAAGTAGAAGGAAGAGGTGAGGTTTAGAGACATTAGAGAGCCAGAATTGAGAGAAAGGGAGATCGTAGCACTTTCGAGAAAGGAGATGTTAGAAAAGCTACTAATAGTTACAGAATTATTAGTAAATGAGAAAGTGGAGTTAATGGTATTGCTAGAAGGGGTGAAGGTGTTATTGGCAAGAGCATCGTTTAATAAGGAGTAAGAGCCGAATATAGAATTATTATTTACATCATTGTATATGATGACAGAATTAGAACTACAAATGATATCGGGTTTAAGAGCTACGTTAGTGGACCCGGTATTAACAGAATTTTGATCGAAAGGGTAGTTGAGAGAGCCGAGAATGCCGAGTCTCTTAGTAGGCATAGTAGAACGAATAATAATGGTGTTGCCAGAGGACTCACCGAAGTTAGCTGGCTGCCAAGGAAAGTCAAAAATTACTACCCCATAATTAGGAGTGCCAGTAGAAGTATATACGCTGTTACCAGCTACTCCGTGTCCAGTGGAAGGGGGATTAAGGATCTCAATAATTTGAGCTGAGCAGAAGAGAGTTAATGTGATAGTTAAGAGAACAGCATAGAAGAGATATTCTTTAAGGACTTTACAAAGATTAAAACACTTTGACATTAGCTACCTCCAGTTCTAGTTTAGAGACTGCATTAAGTCAAAAAAGGTGAATTAACTTGATATTGTCACAATAGAATTAAGAAGTTCCTATATGTAAAATAATAGTCTAAATAGATATTTAGACTATTATTTATGTTAAGATATAAAGAAAAGATAAACTCTTTTATAGAAGAGAATGTGTATTAAATACATTTATATTATTGCTTTTTCTTTCGGGCTAACCCAAAAGGTCAAGTCAGGTAATACTGGTCAAAATCAGATTCTATAAGCTGTAGAGGAGATGTTAATGATTAGATTTACAACATCAGGAGAATCTCACGGCAAAGCTTTAGTTGCAATTATTGAAGGTATCCCAGCAGGCCTTAAAATCAATCAAGAATACATAAATAAAGAACTTTCGCGCAGACAACAAGGGTATGGGCGCGGAAAAAGAATGCTAATAGAACAAGACAAAGCAGAAATACTTTCTGGTGTTAGGCATCAAAGAACCTTAGGGTCTCCTATAACTTTATTAATCCCAAATAAAGATTATAAAAATAATCAAGATATAATGTCTCCATTTTCTTATACAAAAGTCGTTAAACCACTTTTAAAGCCTCGTCCTGGGCATGCAGACTTGCCAGGACTTATTAAATATGGACTAGAAGATGTAAGAGATATTTCAGAAAGAGCTTCTGCAAGAGAGACTGCAGCTAGAGTTGCAGTTGGTGCTGTGTGCAAGACTTTTCTAAAAGAATTTAAAATAGACATTATGTCTTATACTTTGCAGGTTGGAAATGTTATATCCGATGTAAGTGCTGTTCAAAAAGGGGAATTTTGGAAAAATGTTGAAACGTCTTCTTTAAAATGTCCAGATATTAAAGCAGAGTTACAAATGCGGCGTCTTATAGATAGAGTTTTAAAAAAAGGTGATACTCTAGGTGGTAAAGTTGTAGTTGTGGCAAAAAATGTCCCTATAGGCCTTGGAAGTCACACTCAGTGGGATTTAAAATTTGATGGTAGACTTGCTAGGAGTTTAATTTCAATTCAAGCTGTAAAATCTGTTGAGTTTGGGCTTGGTGTAAAACTTGCCGAAACTTTAGGTTCAGCAGCGCATGATGAAATTTTTTATAGTAAAAAAAATGGTTTTTATAGAACAACAAATAGGGCGGGAGGAATAGAAGGTGGCCTGAGTAATGGAGAACCTATAACTATAACCTGTACTATGAAACCTCTACCTTCACTTGTGAACTCTTTAACTTCTGTAAACTTAGAGACTAAAAAAATGTCAAAAGCTGAAGTTGTACGTAGTGATGTTTGTGCGGTTGCATCTTTAGGAGTTGTTTGTGAATCTGCTCTAGCTTGTGAAATTGCAAGTGCTTTTAAAGAAAAATTCGGTGCAGATTCTTTGAATGATATTAAGAATAATTTTAATTCATATAACAAGAGACAGAAGGCTTTATAAATGAAGCATTCCATAGTGCTTATTGGTTTTATGGGGACTGGAAAGACTGAGGTCGGTAAGGTTTTGTCTAAGAGACTTAAGTTTAATTTTTTTGATATAGATAACCTAATAGAAGAAAAGACGGGCCTTAAAATAAATAATATTTTTAAAAAGTTTAGAGAAAACTATTTTAGACAAATAGAAGCGCAGATTGTAAAGGAAATTTCAAAAGAGGATTTTGCAGTAATTGCTTGTGGCGGGGGGACAGCCTTAAATAGAGATAATATTGCAATTTTAAGAGCAAAAAGTGTAATAATTAACCTCTATGCGTGTGCTGAGGTTATATATGAGCGGATCAAAAATAATAATGATAGGCCTATTTTAAAATGTCAAGATCCTTTAATTAAAATAAAAGAACTTTTACAAGTCAGGAAAGATGTATATATAAATTGTGATTTTTCTTTTAATACAGGTGGACTTTCAATATTGGAAGTTGTTGAAGGTCTTATAAATAAGATCAATTGGTTCCATTTTTGTGTTTGACAGATATTGATATATAAGTTTTAATATGTGGTATTACGTGGGTTTTTAGACAGACCCATTTATAACGGGATTATAGAAATGGGCAAAAAATATTCTACTACTCTTTTTTTGATGATATTTGTTAGTTTGTATTCATTTTGTCAGGGTATTCAAATTGAATCTTTAAATGGTAGACTTACAACGTCTTTAGGTATGGAATTTAGTAATTACTTGTATAAAGAACCTGGCTTTATGCAAGAAACTGGTACAAGGCATGGCTTTTTCACTGAATTTAGATTAAATGATTTTATATACTCTGATTCTTTTTTGGCTTTACAATTGCTATATGTGGGCAGGTCTATTGATTATGATGGCGCAACGGTGAGTGGCGATTTGCTTAGGATAACTGACGTAGAGGATTATTATTTAGAGGGAAGGCTTTTAAGGGGCACTGTTTTTCTCAAGGGTGGAAGTGTTGAACTTCATCCTTATTTCGGAATAGGATATAGATATCTTTATGATGATTTAGGTAGTACTCGTGGGCCTGGTGGATATGAAAGATTGCAAAGATACATATATTCTCCTATAGGTATAGATGTAATACATGATTGTGCAAACGATTTTGCTCTTTCTTTAAATGCAGAATATGATTTATTTTTATGGGGGCTTAATACGTCCGGTAAAAATTTATTTGGCGATGTAGGTGAAAATTTTCATCAGTATGGTGGGTACGGATTTAGATTTTCTGGAAAAATTATTTATAAAAATAATCGACAATCTACCATATATTTAGAACCATTTTTTAGGTACTGGGATATAACTACTTCTGAAAAAATTTACTCTTTTGTAGAAGATAAAGAAAGCTATACTTACGAGCCAAATAATTTTACAAGAGAATATGGGATTCAATTAAAATTAGCTTTAGTTATGTTTTAATTAAACAAGCTAGAAGTGTTTATGGAGCAACAATGTTAAAGAAGATGTTGAGTTTGTTGTTAGTATTTTTTAATTTCAATATTGCTTCTTTTGCTGTAAAAACATATGTAGTAGATACTCCTACATATGGGTCATTAAGTTATGGTTCATACGATTTCGGGTTTAGATGTTTTTCTAGTGGCAATGTGCTTTCTAATATTGATTTTGGTGTTTTCAAATTTTTAAATATAGGAATGTCTTGGGAGATAGATAAACTTATTGGCTACGATAATATAAAAGTTGCTATACCTACTTTAAATGTTAAGTTAAAAATTTATGAAGGCAGCATGGTTTTGCCTGGCATTGCTATAGGTTATGATGGGCAGGGCTATTTTATTGATACTAGTTTAAAAAGTGGCTATGTTCAAAAGGCTAGAGGTTTATATTTTGTATTAGGAAGAGAGATTTTTTTTGATGGATTTATATTAAATATTGGAGCTAATGTAAACGATTTTTCTGTAGTTAAGGTTTATGGGTTTATCAACTCAATGATTCCTATTTTTAAAGAAATTATGTATTTTATGACAGAATATGACAATATAAATTATTTTCCAGATGCAAGGCTTAATTGGGGGTTAAAATTATCTTTATCAGAGTATTTAGATGTTGATTGTATTATAAGAGATTGTTTTGGCAAGGATGATATTACAAGGGTTCCAAATGAAAGAATTTTAAAGTTAAGTTATTCTGGAAAGTTTTAATTAGAGCTTTTAGAGAGAACCTAAAGCATTTATAAGATTAATGAGGACAAATGGAAATAACTTTTGATTTTGAAAAACCTATAGTAGATATGGACAAAAAAATAGAAGAGCTAAAGAAATCTGTCCAGAATGGAGATTTAGATTTATCTGACCAAATCAAAGATTTAGAAAAAACAAGAAACGAGTTAAAACAGAAAATTTACAGTTCTTTATCTGCTTGGCAAAAAGTGCAAATTGCTAGGCACCCACAAAGACCATATTCTAGAGATTATGTAGACCTTATTTTTGAGGATTTTGTTGAACTTTCTGGAGATAGAACTTTTGGCAATGATCAAGCAATTTTGTGTGGAATAGCCGCAATAGATGGAAGATCTGTTGTAGTGATGGGTCATCAAAAAGGGAGAACTTTAGAAGAGAACATGGATAGAAACTTTGGCATGGCCCATCCAGAAGGGTATAGAAAAGCAATGCGAATTATGAAACTGGCTGAAAAATTCAATAGACCCATTATAACTTTTATAGATACTGCAGGAGCTTATCCTGGAATAGCTGCAGAAGAAAGGGGGCAAGCCGAGGCTATAGCTAGAAATTTAAGAGATATGTCGGATTTAAAAGTTCCTATAATAAGTGTAGTTATTGGAGAAGGTGGTTCTGGAGGAGCTTTAGGCATAGGGGTTTCAAATAGAATTTTATGTTTAGAAAACGCTTATTATTCTGTTATTTCTCCAGAAGGATGTGCAGCAATACTTTTTAGAGATGGCTCGAAAGCTTCTCAAGCGGCTCAGGCGATGAAGTTAACAGCAAAAGATTTATTGAGCTTAAAAGTTATAGATGAAATTATAAAAGAGCCTTTAGGTGGGGCTCATTATGATTATGAAAAGACTGCATTAAATATTAAAACTTCTTTAAATAAATACCTTTCAATTTACGAAGATATGACGAGTAAAAAGATTGTTGACGAAAGATACTTAAAATTTAGAAATATAGGTGTTTATGAATATGCGACTAAAAAAAGCAATAAAAATAAACCCTTAAAGAAAGCAAAAAAAACTTCAAAAAACAACAGAGGAGGAGCTAATGGCATTAGTCCCAGGTAAACAAATTTTAGAAGAAGCAAAGAAAAATGGGTATGGTGTAGGTGCGTATAATGTAAACAATATGGAACAAATTCAAGCTATTATGGCTGCTGCTAAAGAAACGAAATCTCCTGTAATTATTCAGGCAAGCAGGGGCGCTTTGAAATATTCTAATTTTACCTATTTAGGATATTTAATGAAAGCAGCAGTTATAGAAAACCCAGAAATTCCTGTTGCAATGCATTTAGATCATGGCAACTCTTTAGACTCTGTTGTAAAAGCCATAGATTTAGGATTTTCGTCAGTTATGATAGATGGTTCTTTAATGGAAGATGGAAAGACAGCTTCAACTTATGAATATAATGTAAAGGTTACACGTTCAGTTGTAGAGTATGCTCATGCAAGAGGAGTTTCTGTTGAGGCAGAAATTGGCACACTTGGTGGTATAGAAGATGGTGTAGGCTCAGGCAAAATTCATTTAACAGACCCTAAGGAAGCTAAAAAATTTGTGGACGAAACAGGCGTTGATTCCTTAGCTATTGCTATAGGAACATCTCATGGAGCATATAAGTTTAAAGGTGCTGCAAATCTTGCCTTTGACGTTTTAAAAGAAATTAGGTCGTTGATAGATATCCCTATTGTTCTTCATGGGGCATCTTCTGTTCCAAAAGAGTTAATAGAAGAGGTTAATAAATACGGAGGTAAAATGCCTGGAGCTACAGGCGTTCCAATAGAAAGTTTACAAGAAGCAATTAAGCTTGGCGTATCAAAAATAAATGTTGATACTGATGGGCGACTTGCAATTACAGCAGCTATAAGAAAAGTGTTTACTGAGACTCCAGAAAAGTTTGACCCTAGAGATTATTTAGGCCCGGCAAGAACAGCTTTAACAAATCTTATAGTTTCTAAAATGAAAGCATTTAAAACCACAGGACATGCGGCTGATTATGTTCCAAAAACTCTTGAAGATATGAAAAAGAAATATGCTTCAAAATCAAATTTGTGATATCAAGTTTGACAACAAAAAAATATTCTATTACAATTTGTCCATGTAGTTCAGAGTGGAATAAAACATAAAAGGGGGGATAAAATGTCTCTTTACGATGTAAAGAAAGTTCAGGTTTCCTCAGTCCTTAAAGTTTTGCCTATTGTTTTTGCAATTCTTGGTGCTACTATTGGTTTATTTACATTTTTCTTTTTTCCTACTGATTTAGCTACTGGTCTTGGTTTTGGTGCAAGATTATTATCTTGGGCTGTTTTTGTTGTTCTTTATACTGTGATTATGGCATTAGGTGCTATAATTGTGGCTTGGCTGTACAATTTTGTTGCTTCAAAATTCAATACCAGCGTTGTAGTTTCTCTTGAAGTAAAAGAATAATATTTTTAACTACTCTGCCAAAATTTCTTGGCAGAGTAGTTAATTTTGAAACCTTCTATTTATTCAAATTGTTTGTGTTATCCTAGAAAATAGTATCTTTGGAGTCTTCTGTCAATGATAGAAAGTAAAATAATTATTGTTGATGATGACCAGGCCTTAACAAGTCTTCTTAAGAAAGTTTTTGAAGATGAAGGTTTTATGACTATTACTTATAATAATACAGATGAGGGCTATAAAAAAATTTTAAAGTCAAAACCAGATCTTGTAATTGTTGATATCAAGATGCCCAGAGTTGGTGGTCTAGAGCTTACTAGAATGCTTAGGAAAAATCCTGTAACGGAAAATATTCCAATTATTATGCTTACTGTTGAGTCTACAGAAATGTGTAAAGTTGTTGGTTTGGAAAACGGTGCAGACGATTATGTGACAAAACCATTTAGTAATAGAGAGCTTGTAGCAAGAGCAAAATCTTTACTACGTAGAGTGCGTAGAAAAGACGGGGTTAAGAAATTAGAACATGATGGTCTCGTAATGTTATTGGATTCAAGAACTGTAACTTTAAACAAAAAACAAATTTCTATGCGTCCAAAAGAATTTGATTTGCTATATATACTTATGTCTAAACCAAATATAGTTTTAAATAGAGAATTTATTTTAGAAAATGTGTTTGAATATAATGCAGCAGTTACTACTAGAACTATAGATACTCATATAAAAAATTTACGTCATCTTTTAGGACCTTGGTCAGAACATATTATGACTGTTTTTGGTTTAGGGTTTAAGTTTGTGCCATCCTCAAAATAAAAGCTTTTTTTGATTTTAGAGAAATTCCTTAGTTTTGTATTTAGAGGCTAATTTGAAAATTTTCAAAAAAGCAGCTTATGTGTTTCTTTTAAATTCTTTTCTAATAAATTGCATGTCATCTTATTGTTTAGCTGGAGCCGGAGCTTCATCTGGACAAATTCTAGCATATAATCCAAACCCTGTTACTATTGCAATGGGAGATGGTGGTTGTGCGTTATTGTTAGACAAACCCAGTGCTGCAATTTTAAATCCTGCTTCTACCATAGGTGCTTATAGAATTGTTGCTTCTGTAAATAATGCGTCACTGTTTTCAGATATACAGTACAATCATATAGGAGCACAGTTTCCTACAGAAATTGGTAACATTGGTCTATCTGCAATGTATGCTGGATATGGGAATATAGATTATACAGATAGTTTAGGGAATCCAATAAAAGAAGAGTCATCAAACGATTTAGGGTTTATTTTAAATTATGCAATAGACTTAAAAAAGACAATCCCTATAGAAGCTCTTTATGGAGGTATAGGGATAAACTTAAAAGTTATAAGAGGTGCTTTATGCTCTTATGAAACAGAAGCGATAGCTGTTGATGCTGGAACAATCTTAAGTCTTTCTTCTATAGATAATTTTTATTTAGGCGTAGCTTTAAAAAATTTCGGTACTAAGCTTAAGTTTTTAAGTGAAAGTTTTAACTTGCCTCAATGTTTAGCTGTAGGACTTGCTTACCAAGAAGACGATTTTTACAATTTTAAAGTAGCTTTAGATTATAATAATCAACTTTTTTCAGATGATTTTTTTTCTATAGGGGCTTCTTTTGAACCAATTTATTTTTTAGATTTAAGAGCGGGTTTAAAACTTACTGAAGATTCTTTTGATTTGGACGCGAGATTTGGTTTCGGTGTAGATTTTCAAAATTTAAATATAGACTACTCTTATGTTCCTCAGAATAATCTTGTAGGTACGCATAGTATAACTTTAAGTTGTGCTTTAGGAAGGTTTACTTCAGAAAAGGTAGCTTACGATTATTACATGCAAAATCATTTTAGAGAAGCTGTTAATTTATATAACAAAAAAGACTATATACAAGCAAAAAAAGAGTTTGATGATATACTTTCTGTTTATCCAGAACATGTTAAGTCACAAATGTATTTGAAAAAGATTAACAATAAGCTTGCAGAAGTTGAATTGTATAATGCTGAAATTATCAATGGTTATATGAGAAAAGCCAATAATGCTTTGAAGAAAGGAGACATTGTAAAAGCAAAAGAGAATTTCAATAAAGTTTTAGATATGGACTCTGTAAACTTGCTTGCAAAAAAAGGTTTGGAGCAAGCAGATGATTATTCCAATCAAGTTTCTATTGAAATGCAAAGAGATAAAAATAGAGCTAGGATAGAATATTTATGGGACAGATCTCAAAAATTTTATAAAGAGGGAGATTTAGTACATGCCAGGAAATATTTAGGTTTAATTTTAGATTTAGATTCTAAAAATAAACCAGCTCAAGATCTTACAACAACTATAGATAATCATCTTGCAAAAGCAGCGTCTGATAAAATTCAAGAATTATATAAACAAGGTATAGAGTTGTTTGAAAAAGGCAAATATCAGGAATCAATAATGTATTTTCAAGCAATTGTTATAGCTAGTCCAAATAGAAGAGATGTTAAAGATTTAATAGAAAAGGCTCAAAAAGGTATTGAAGAACTAAATAAGTATGATAAAAATAAAAAGTCAATAATTTTACAAAATAAAATGATTAAAGAGCTAGAAAATAATTTTAATAAAGCTTTAAAGTATTACGACAAGCGTGATTTTGTCGATGCTATGAACTATTTTAAAATAAGCAAAGAAATAGCAGACAAATATTCTTTTGTTGACTACTCTAAAAAAGCTCAAGAGCATATTGTAAAAATAGGTTATGATTTATCTGATATATATTATAAGAAAGGTCTTGGTCTTTCAAAAAAGAATAATTTTGAACAAGCTTTAAAAGAATATAAAAAGGCGTTAGAATACAATTCTGAAAATTCACTTGCCTTATTTGAATATAAAAGAATTGGAGAAGAGATTGCTCAACAATATTATCAAGAAGGCATGCGGTTTTATAGTATAGGCAATTTTAACAAAGCTTCAGAGCTTTTAAGAAAATCGCTTACTTACAATCCTGACAAAATGGAAGCTAAAAGAGCGTTGGAGAAAATGAGATGATAAAAAAATGTCTTGCTCTATTTTTAACAATGTCATACTTTTTTTCTTTTGCAAATGCTATCAAAGTATACCCAAACCCATGGATTCCTGAAAGCAAAAATAGTTCTCAAGGGAGTTTATCTGGAGGCATTACTTTTGCAGAATTACCAACAGATGGAGGGGAGATAGACATTTACAGCATTTTTGGGGAGATTGTTCGCAAGTTAAGATGGGATTACGGTTCAACAGTAAATTGGGATGGGAAAAACGACCAAGGGGAATATGTTGCGAGTGGAGTATATATGTGGACTATTAAAGGCAGAAATTCTAAAAACACAAAAATTGTTGTGATAAGATAAAGAAATTATAATTTACGTTTACAAAAAGTTCACACAGATATATGGTGAATATATTGTTTGGTAGTATACTAAATAGTAGGAGCCCTAAGTACAAAAATTAATTTGTAACAAAAGGAGGTAAATCAAAAAATTAAAAGCGTTGCTCTTAAAGGTCTACCTAAACCCTCTAATGCGTACAAATACTGTAAATTTTAACGCATCAGTGTTTTCCAAATGGTGGTGTTAAGGATATGCATTAAGGTTTTTAAGAGGCCTTTAACTAAAGTAAAAGGGAGGCTGTCATGAAAAAACAAATAGTCAGTTTAATCTTGGCTTTGATGTTATCTTTTGGATATACGGGTCAAATCTTTGGTGTTAATGACGGTACCTATGGAACGGCAAGTAGTCCAGAAGGTGTCTTAAAAGAAGATAAACTAGCTAGATCTATAACTAGCGATGAGAAACTTCAAGAAGCGTATAATGATAGTGCGCTCAAGTATTTGATAGGTCAAATAACAGCGGTTTACACGTTTTTAGATGGGAAATTAACCACTATTACAAATGCTGATAAAACAGTAAGGATTTTTTTTAATGGTAAAGAAAAAGGGACTGTTAAAAAGTATGACGATGAAGGCGGCGATTATAATTGGACTAATATAAATTTAGATGAAACAGATGTTCAGGCATTTGACAATTTTAAAAAGACTAATCCAGGTGCTAATTTCGGAACTTATCTTATAGCAGCTTTTGGTGTAACGCAAGCAGTTGCAGCAGGGGTGGTTAGCTTACAGAATAATACTACAAAAGTAGAAGACTTTTTAAATGCTGGGTTTAAGACAGGTATGGGTACTGAAGTTTCTATAAGTTTAGGTGACGCTCCTACAGATGTTAAGGCAACATTTTCTAGCCCAGCAGGTAAAAAGTTAAAAACTTTAGACTATCAAGGTAATACTACTGAAGAGTGGGTTTATGGGAACAACTCATCTATTCCTACACAGTATATAAAGTTTGGCGAAACTGGCTCTCAAACTTCTTTTGTTGTTACAGAGTACGGTGATGGGACAGATAAGTATAAAGATGATAGAGGAAATATAATACCAGCTGGACAGCCAGCATATACTTGGGAGACCTCTATAAGCTCTACTACTTTAAAAAGTAAGGGTGTAGTATCTAGTGTGGCCAGTGTTGAAGAAAAAGATAAGAAACGTACTACTATATACACATATGACGCAAAAACTAATCAAAAAGTCAAAGAAACAAATTTATCTACTGGAGAAATAACAACTTACGAAAATGGCAAGCCAGTGGCAGTATATTATAAAGCTGCTGAAGGTAGTTCCCCAAGACTAAAACAGAAAATTGTCTATGGGAATAACGGCTTAGTCCAATCAGTTATAGATTATAAGGACACTACAAATAACGAGAAGTCAAAAATTTCTGTGTATTCTGATGATGGCAGGTTCTTGGGTAGCAGTGAAGATAAGGATACAGATGAAGTAACATTAAGAAGGACATTGAGAGAATTAGATACCTTAATTAACAGAACAGGAACAACAGCAGACCAAATATCAACATTTTTTGAAAATAATCCAGGAATTACATCATTTAATTTTTCATATGAATACCTTAAAAATAATGCAGCATTAGTTGAAGCTGTGTTTATGAGAAGAGATGTAGTAGTTTCTAGTGGAACTACTTCATATTCCTCTTCTATGGGAGACGCCTTTAGGTCTCGTAGGACAGCGCATCCAGAGGAAAGTATTTTAGATACTATAAAAGCTTTAGCAGCTGAAGAAGCCAATAATACGAATTTGGAGAACAGTGAAAAAGTTTGGCAGGCTTCACTAGTAATTTATGAAGCTCTTCTTACGCAAAGAATGGATTTTACTGTAAGTACATCTGTATTAACAGAAGAAAGACCAGACTTAGATACAAACATTACTAGTACGACTACGTTTACAGATAGACGAAGTGAAGGTAAGGATACAAGTAGGGAACACGCAGGTGACACTCATGATGGACAGGATGTTGATAGAGGTCAAGGTCTGTTCCAAAATGAAGTTTCTGAAGAAGACTTATATGATGAATCTAGTGGAAAAGGGCAGTATAAAGCTGATGTAATAACTACAAAAGAATATGATAGAGCCACAGTAAAATCTGTATCATTTTCAGTAACTGTTAGGATTAATGATGGAAAAGATTCTTTACCTTATACCAATAAGTATGCTTCAAGTGTTACAACTGAACACAAAGTTGAAACACAAACAACAACAAAGTATTATGATCCAGCAGTTATAGGCGAAGCGCAATCATGGGTAGACGCAGATGGTAATGAAATAGATGCACAAAAGGCTCAAGACAAGATGGCTGCTGGAGAGCCTGTGTACATTAAGTTATCACCTAAGTCTGTAAACATGTTTGATGGAGCAGGTTTTAAAGATATTACAATACCTCAAGAAGGTGAAGAGATATTTGTAAAAGTTGAAGATCAAGACATGTTTAACGCATTTAAAGATGCTGTAGGTACAAACACTCAAGTGATGGTAACTGGTGTAGTTACAAATGATATATCTGGTAAAATGTGTCTTGAAGTATACAATACACAAAATGGTGCTGGTGCTAGTATAGGTTTTAAGTTAGACTCTACGGACAATAAGGGATACGCTATTGGCGATAAACTCGAAGCGATGCGGGAAGACATTGAGACGCTATCTACTATGGACGGATCTTGGGTTTCAAACAATATACAAACAAACCAGCAAATTTTCATCGAATCTGGAGCAGGTGACTCTAAAGGGTATTTGGATGATTGGAGGACTGGTTGGAAAGAGCTTGCAAAATTAGTAGGTGGTGGTAATTAAGTATATTAGTGTAGGTTAAAAGATTCGTTAATACTGACAAAAGACCATGGCATTTAAGCCATGGTCTTTTGTCAGTAGGGGTTATTATCTAATAACTTTATGAATCTTTAATAAAGTTTGGGGGAACCCAAAAGGTTAAGTCAGGGGTTAATATTTTGTTTTTTAGTGATGCATCTCATAAAGCCTCCTTTCTGCAATTGTTTATTATGTTAATTAGGAATAATTAGTGACATTGTATTAGGTTTGTACAAAAAATATTTATTTTGTATAATTTTTCCACTTTGCTTTATGCAAGAAGCTTTTAGCGTAAGGCTAAACCCAAATTATTGCTTTTGGGATTTCCAAAAAGAGGGAGGTGTAGAAAATGAATTACGAAAGCACATTTATTGTTTGTCCAGAGCTACCTGTTGAAAATGTAGAAGAAATTACTGCTAAAGTTATAAAACTAGTAGAATCTGCAAAAGGTGTTATTAAATCAGTTCAACAGATTGGCAAAAAGAGACTTGCTTACTCTATTAACAAATTTCGTGAGGGAAGTTACGTTTTTATGGAGCTTACAGGTACAGGTGAGCTGGTTAGCGCTTTAGAGAAATTTTTTAAATTTAATGATGCTGTTATAAGATTTATGATAGTTAAAGTTGACAAAAAGCGAGTTGTTAAAAAACCAGCTAAAGATGTTAAGTCAGAAGAAGCTAAGCTTCAAACAAAACCTCAAGCTGTGGAGGTAAAGTAAGATGAATCAACAAAACAATAGTTTTCTTCGTTTGCCGGAGCAAAATAGTGTTATATTAGTTGGAAGGCTTACTAGAGATCCGGATTTAAGGCGTACATCTACTGGAAAGGCTGTTTGTTCTTTTGATATAGCAATAAGCAAAAGGATGAAAGATTCTAGCACTGGTCAATGGAAAGATGCTGACCCTACTTTTGTTCCTATAATTGTTTGGGGTGACCAAGCTGAAAGGTGTGAGGAGCGCTTAAAAAAAGGGTTTCCTGTACATATTGAGGGGAGGTTACAAACAAATAAATGGGAAGGTTCTGACGGTGTTAAAAAGAGTCGTTTAGAAGTTATAGCTTCTAGAGTGCAATTTTTAGCATTTGTTAAGCAGGGTACTTCTACAATAGGAGCAAAACCTGATGAATCTCAAGAACACTATGATGACAATAATATAGAAGAAGATGATGATATACCGTTTTAAACGGTTGGAGGAAAAATATGGCATATGTAAAAAGGCCGCAGGGACAACAATCAGCAGCTCAAGGGAATTCATCTGATGGCCAATCCCGTCCAGGCGGAAAGTTTAGAAAGGGTGGACCAACCAGGAAAAAAGTTTGCCGTTTCTGCGCAGATAAGGTAGAAATAGATTATAAAAATATAAGTTTGCTTCGCGCGTTTGTAACTGAAAAAGGGAAAATACTTTCAGGTCGTATAACTGGCACATGTGCAAAGCATCAAAGAGACCTGGACAGAGCAATTAAAAGAGCAAGAATGATTGCATTGGTGCCTTTTACAACAAATTAGTTTATTAGTATTTAGATTGTCTTGGAGGGAAAATGAAAGTTATATTAAGGTCTGACATTACCAATGTTGGGCGTCAGGGGGAAGTAAAGGACGTTGCTTGCGGCTTTGCAAGAAACTATCTTATTCCTCAAAACCTTGTTATGGAAGCTACAGATAGAAACCTCAAAATTTGGCAACGAGAAAGAGTAAAACTTGAAAAGCAAAGAGAAGAAGTAATAAATAATGCAAAAGAAGTTGCTTCTAAAATGGAAGCAACAGAGTTTTCAATAAAAGCTAAAATTGGCGAGAACGGCAAAATTTTTGGTTCTGTAACGACTGCAAATCTTTCAAAGCTTTTTAACCAACAGGGGTTTAATGTAGATAAGAAAGATATACTTCTTTCTGATAATATAAAAGAACTTGGGAATTATGAAGTAAACATTAGATTACATCCTGAAGTTTTAGTTAAAGTTAAACTTGCTGTTTTAGGTGATAAATAAATACTTATATCCTAAGCTAGACTATGGAGTTTAGCCTAGGATAAATGGTTTTTTTAAACAACATAAACATAATGACAAACATAATAGAAAAAATTCCACCTCAGGCTTTAGATGTAGAAATGGCTGTTTTAGGCGCGATGCTTATAGAGAAAGAAGCCATTTTAAAAGTTGTAGACATAATAAATGAAAATGACTTTTACAAAGAAATACACAAACAAATCTTTTTAACAATTTACGACCTCTACATTGAAAATCAACCCATTGACATATTTACTGTTTCAGAATCTTTAAAGAAAAATGGAATTTTTGCAGAAGTTGGAGGGGCAGCTTACCTTACGGAGCTAATAAACTCTATACAAACAGCTGCAAATGTTGAGTATTATGCTTCTATTATACGAGATAAATCTATAGCAAGACAATTAATTACAACAGGCTCTAATATAGTAAGTGATGCTTTTAACGAGCAAATTTCTCCAGAAGAGATATTAGATAAGTCGCAGAGTACTTTGTTTAATATTTCCCAGCAGAAAAGTAAGAAAGGTTTTTCAAGTGTTGCTAAACTTGTGCGTCCTATGTTAGAAAATCTTGAAAAGTTGCATTCTAATCCGAAAGACATCTCTGGTCTTGCTACTGGATTTAAAGATTTTGATTCAAAAACTACAGGTCTCCATCCTGGAGAACTTGTAGTGCTTGCAGCTAGACCTTCTATGGGGAAGACAGCTTTTGCTTTAAATATTGCAGAAAATGTTGCAGTGGTAAACAAAAAACCAGTAGCTATTTTTTCTCTTGAAATGAAGCAAGAAGCTTTAATGTCAAGATTTTTGGCTTCTTTAGCTAGAGTCAATGCAGGTAAGTTGAGAAATGGTCAGTATAATAGTACAGATTGGCCAAGACTTACAAGCGCGGCAAGCAAAATTGCAGAAGCTCCAATTTTTATTGATGATGATTCAAACATAAGTGTTATAGAGCTTAGGGCAAGAGCAAGAAAACTTGCAATAGAGTTGCAATCAAAAGGAACACCATTGTCTTTAGTTATAGTAGATTATATTCAGTTTATACAGGGCACAGCAAGAAAGTTTGAGTCGCGACAGCAGGAAGTCTCAGATATTTCTAGATCTCTTAAGGCTTTAGCTAAAGATTTAGATATTCCTGTTATTGTGTTGTCCCAACTTTCAAGAAGAACTGAAGATAGGGGAAGAAGAGATAATAAACCTCAACTTTCAGATTTAAGAGATTCTGGTGCAATAGAACAAGATGCAGATTTAGTTGTTATGCTTTACAGAGAAGGATATTATAATAGAGAAGACCCTGATTTGCAAAGACAGGCAACGCTTATAATAGGAAAACAGAGAAATGGCCCGACAGGAGATATCGACTTAGTATTTGAAGGGGAATACACAAAATTTTCTGATCAATCTAAGTTACAGGAAGAATAAAAATGAAAACCAAACAACCGCCCCCTGTTAAAACAGGAAACAACTCTTTTAAACATACCGACATTTTTTTTAGACAAACTTGGGTAGAAATTGACAAGAGCGACTTTCTTTTTAATTTAAAAAAAATAAAAGAATACATTGCAAAAGACACAAAAATAATGGCAGTAATGAAAGCTAATGCTTACGGCCATGGTGGGGTTATGCTTGCCAAGGAAGCTCAAAAAGCTGGCATTTCTAGTATTGCTGTAGCAACTTTAGAGGAGGGCATACAATTTAGAGAAGCAGGAATAAAAACGAATATTTTAATTTTAGGGAACTGCTATCCCTATGAAAATTTCCAAGTTGCAGTAGCTCATTCTCTTATTCCTACAGTTTCAAATATGCAAGGGATTTTGGCATTAGAAAACTTAACTATAAAATTAAATAAAAAAATTAATTTTCATTTGCAAATAGATACTGGTATGGGGCGTATAGGAGCATTGCCAGACGCTTCGTATACTTTGTTAGATAAAATTGCAAAGACTTCTCAATTACATATGGCAGGCATGTACACACATTTTGCAGTTGCAGATACGGATTCTGATTTCACTAAAGTGCAGCTTGACCTCTTTTCAAAAATTGTAAAATACGCACGTATAAACTTAGGGCTTAAATTTATTGCGCATGCTGCAAATTCAGCGGCTTTATTTAAAAATAAACGTATGCATTTTGATATGGTGCGCCCAGGAATAAGTTTATATGGCCTTAATCCTTTTAAGCATTCTGAAGGATTTTTGAAATTAAAACCTGTACTGTCCTGGAAAACAAAAATAACATTTCTAAAGAGAGTTCCTTCGGGCTTTTGTGTAAGTTATGGTAGAACTTTTGTTACAAATAGAGCTTCTGTTATAGCTACTATACCTGTAGGTTATGCTGATGGGTACAATAGACAGTTGTCTAACAAAGGCGATGTTTTGGTAAGAGGGAAACGATGTCCTGTAATTGGGAGAGTGACTATGGATATGACCATGATAGATGTAACTGGAATAAATGGAGTTTCTTTAGGCGATGAAGTTGTTTTAATAGGATTACAAGGCAAGGACCAAATAAAAGTTGAAGAAATTGCAAAAATACAAGAAACAATAAATTATGAAATAGTATGTAATATATCTTCAAGAGTTCCTAGAATCATTGTATAGGATTTTTAGACAGACTATTGTGGATAAACTATATGAAAAAAACATTAAATGTTTTCCAATTTTATAAAGCAAATCAAGCTTTTGTATATAGACTAATAGAAGGTTTAGGTAAAGCGGTTTGGATGGTTTTAGAAACCTTTGCTTGTATATTTAAATTGGAAATAAACTGTAAAAGCACAATAGAGCAAATGGTAGAAGTTGGTTGGAGATCTACGCCAATAGTTATTCTTACATCTTTTTTTACGGGAATGGTTTTAGCTTTACAGGTTGGTAATGCGACTTCAAATTTATTTAATGAGCCGGTATATGTTGGCACTGTTACAGGGTTTTCTATGGTTATAGAATTAGGCCCTGTACTTACGTCAATAGTTGTTAATGGTAGAGTTGGAGCTGCCATTACAGCTGAACTTGGAACAATGAAAGTTACAGAGCAACTGGACGCTTTATACACACTTGGCACAAGTCCGGTAAAGTATTTAGCTGTTTCAAGATTTTTAGCTTGTTTTTTTATGCTTCCTATACTTACAGTTATTTCTAATATTGTAGGTATTTACGGAGGTCTTATTCTTTCTACAAGTACTTGGGGGCTATCAACTTATACATATCTATCACAATCTTTAGATTTTATGACGGTGCGCACTTTTATTCATGGTTTTATAAAGTCATTTTTCTTTGCATTGATAATGGTAATAGTTGCTTGTTATAAAGGATTTAATACAGAAAATGGAGCAGAAGGTGTAGGCAAAGCTGTAACAGGATCTGTAATGACTTCTATAGTTTTAATCTTAGTTACAGATTATTTTTTGACAACTTTATTAGTAGCTTTGAGGATAAAATAGTTTGCTTATTAGCGTTTCAAATTTATAGAATTTAAATAAATGATAAGAGTAGAAAATATTTATAAAAGTTTTGGGGAAAAAAGCATCCTTTGCGGAGTAAACCTTGAAGTTTGCTCTGGTCAAACGTTTGTTATTGTAGGTTCTTCTGGCGTAGGCAAAAGTATTCTTTTAAAAACGATAGTCGGTTTAATTAAACCTGAGAGTGGTATCATAACAATAGATGGTATTGATATAACTAAATGTATAGTCTCTGATTTGCGAAAGATACAAAAGAAAGTGGGATATGTTTTTCAAGAATCTGCTCTTTTTGATTCTTTGAATGTTTTTGAGAATGTAGCTTTTGGGTTAAGAAGTCTTACCAATTTAAGTGAAGAAGAAATAAAAAATAGGGTCACCAAATGTCTTACGATGGTTGGTTTAAAAAATGTAGAACATTTAAAGCCAGCCAATCTTTCTGGTGGTATGAAAAAAAGAGTAGCTATAGCAAGAACCATAAGTTATAAACCAAATTATATTTTGTACGATGAACCTACTACAGGGCTAGACCCTATAATGTCAGATGTAATAAGTGATTTAATTATAAGTTTAAAAAAATATCTTAATGTATCCTCTGTAGTTGTAACGCATGACATGAAGTCAGCATATAAAATAGCCGATAGAATAATGATGCTTTATGAAGGAAGAATAATTTTTAGTGGTACGCCAGAAGAAGTAAAAAATACAGATAATGAATATGTTCGACAATTTGTTGAAGGGTCAAGTCGTGGTCCCATGCAACAAATAGACAGAACTTTTAAAATGGGATAAATATGAGTAACAATATAAAGCTTGGAATTTTTACTTTTATAGGAATTCTTGCAATTATTATATCTATTTTTTCTGTTGGAAACTTTTCTTTAAATAGAACTTATAATATTTATGTTGAGTTTGATAATATTGCAGGCCTTACAAAAAAAGCAAAAGTAAAAATGGCTGGCATAGACATAGGTGTTTTAAGACAGGTTTCTCTAGATAAAGGTAAAGCCAAATTGAAACTTTCTATAAATAGAAAAGTTTTATTGTATAAGAACGCATACGCTAGAATAGTTTCTATAGGAGTTATAGGTACAAAATATATTGAACTTGTTTCAGGTGATGAAAATCAACCTCTCCTGAAGAATGGGGATAGTATACTAGGTCAAGACAGCTCTTCTTTAGAAAGTTTTCTTACAAGCGTTTCTACTCAAGTTAACAAAGCTTTAAACAATGATAAGTACGGCAACATGATGGAAAACCTTGCAGATGCAATATTTTCATTAAGAGACATTTTAAATACACTTGCTGCACAAAATGGAAAAATCGAAGATACTTTCACCAATTTAGACCAATTTGCAAAAGATTTAGCTAATATATCCTCGCAAAATAAATTGAATTTGAATGAAACGTTAGAGCAAATAAAAGATATTTCTAAAAAGCTTGATGTATTAATAAATCGTATATACGATGGAGGAGGTCCTATAGCCACTCTTATAAACGACGAAAAAATGGGAAAAGACTTAAAAGAAACTGTAGAGTCAGCAAAAGAAGCTATTAAAAGTTTAAATAAAACTATTGCAAAATCTACCAAGTTGAGTTTAGACTGGAAGTATACAGGCAGGTATAATACTAGAGATTCAAAATTGAGGAATGATATTGGTATAAGTATAATGCCAAACAATGAAAAATTCTATTATGTTGGAGTTGCAAATGTTACAGATGCTGATTCTGTAATAGATGTAAATGAGAAAAACAATATCAACAAGCTAGAAGCTCTTTTAGGGTTTAGAAGAGAATACTCAGAAATTTTTGGTGGTGTTATAAGAGGTAAAGCGGGTATGGGTTTTGGATATTCTTTTTTTAGTCCAATATATGATGTATATAAAGGTTTAAAATTTAATTTAAAAGTCTATGATTTTGCTAGAGACAGTCATGGCCCTCAGATAGATGTTGGTGCAAGATACGGAATAATGAAATGGCTTCATACAGGTATTTTATTAGAGGATATTTCTTATAAACCTTCATTTACTCCGTACTTAAGGCTTGAAATTGATGACCAAGATTTAGCAGCAATGCTTGGTATTGTTACTGTTGCGATTGTAGCGTCTAAATAATGAAAAAACAAAAAACGAAATTTTTATGTCAGCAGTGTGGTTATGAATCCGCCAAATGGCTTGGTAGGTGTCCCTCGTGTTCATCTTGGAATAGCTTTACAGAAGAAAAATATTCATCTTGTGATAAAAAAAAATTGCCACAAAGGCAGTTTACAGGTTTTTCTTCTGACGTCCTAAAGTTAAACGATATTTCAATTATAGATTTTTCTAAATATAAAACCAATGTAAAAGAATTTGACAACATGATAGGAGGAGGTGTGGTTGCAGGCTCTTTAATATTATTAGGAGGAGCACCAGGCATTGGAAAATCTACGCTTATGCTCCACATAGCAAATGCTTTAAGTCAATATGATACGGTTTTATATATTTCAGGAGAAGAATCTCTTTCTCAAGTAAAATCCAGAGCGGAGCGTTTAAAAGTAAATAAGGACAACATACTTTTAGCTTCAGAAACAAACCTTCAAAACATTATAGAAGCTATAAATAAGATAGAACCTAAATTTCTTATTATAGATTCAATACAAACGACATACCACCCAGAACTTACTAGTGCTCCAGGCACAGTTGCTCAAGTTAGAGAAACAGCAGCAGAGTTTTTACGGATTGCAAAGTCAAAAAATATTATAGTTTTTCTTTTAGGACATGTTACAAAAGAAGGTGATTTAGCTGGCCCTAGAGTTTTAGAACATATTGTGGATACAGTTTTATATTTTGAAAATGAACGTCAACATATTTATAGAATCTTAAGAGCTTATAAAAATAGATTTGGTCCAACAAGCGAAATAGGCATTTTTGAGATGACGTCTTCGGGCTTAAGAGAAGTTGAAACCCCCTCACTCATTTTCTTAAGTGAGCGTGCATTAAATTCTGCAGGTAATATTGTAACAGTTGCAATGGAAGGGACAAGACCTATACTTTTAGAAGTGCAAGCTTTGACTTCAAGAACAGTTTTTGGTATGCCTCGTAGAATGGTTTCTGGATATGATTCAAATCGTATTATTATATTGATAGCTGTTTTAGAAAAAAGGTTAGGTATCCCTCTTGGAAATCAAGATATTTTTGTAAATATAGTTGGGGGTGTAAAAGTTAAGGAAACTTTTATAGATTTAGCTGCAGCTTGTGCGATAATGTCAGCAAATTATGGTTTTGTATGTCCTAAAGATTTAATAGCTTTCGGAGAAGTTGGCTTATCTGGCGAAATTAGAGCAGTCTCTCTTATTGGTGAAAGAATTGCAGAAGCAGAAAAGTTAGGTTTTAAAAAAGCAATAGTACCATCAGGAAGTTTAAAAAGCTTATCATATAAAGGCAATGTTAAAATTTATGGTGCAGATACTCTTTCTAAGGCAATAAAAATTTTGAGAAACTAGTCTAAACTTTACTTGCCCAATATAAGTCAAACCCTCTCCTCCTCAAAAAACTCACTTTTCTATAAATAAATTCTTGGCCTATATCTACGTAGATGTTGACTTGACTTTTTATAGGAATTTAGCGTGAAATTATTGGTTATACTAAATTATCAATTATAAACAAGAGATATAAAATATATAAATAATACTTTAGACATATCAAAAAAATTAATTAAAAATTTTTTCTTCAACTAGTTTTGCAATTATATGGACTAAAAGAATATGACACTCTTGAGTTCTTGCAGTTATGCTTGATGGAGCACAAAAGCATAAATCGCATATATCTTTCATTTTCCCGCCAGTAGTATTCGTAAAACCTATTGTAAATATATTAAGTTTTTTTGCAAGAATCAAAGCTTCTATGACATTTTTTGAGTTGCCACTAGTAGATATTGCAATAAAAATATCACCATTTTGAGCAAAAGCTTCTAACTGTCTACTAAAAGATGCATCATAACCAAAATCATTCCCTATAGCTGTTAATGAAGACACGTTAGAAGAAAGTGTTATGCATGGAAGTGCGGCTCTATTTTTTTCAAATCTAACAACCATTTCTGCTGCAAAATGCAAAGCGTCTGCGGATGATCCTCCGTTTCCACAAATAATAACTTTTCTTTTGTTTTTATAAGTTTCAATAATTTTATTTACTATTTTTTCAATACATTCTATCTGATTTTGTTCGAGCATCTTTTTTTTTGTTTCTAAACTGTCAGATATTAATTTAGCTATACTTTCTTTATTGTCCATATAGTTGCCTCTTTAGTTGTCTATATTTTACGTTGATGCTTACCACGGTAAGTCTCTTGATTTGTCAAAATGCACTGCAATTATACGCACTAAGGCTTCTCTAAAACAACTAATACATATTTATTTTGTGAATATATTTTTTAGTAAAAAATCTGTGGTCACATTACCCTTACGGAAAACTTCATTTGTCATAATTTTAGAATGTAAGGAAGAAGTATTTTTAATTCCCTCTATTTTTATTTCTATTAATGCTCTTTGCATTCTGATTATAGCTTCTTGTCTATCACATCCGAAGGATATAATTTTGGCTATTAAACTATCGTAAAATGGAGGTATGGTGTAGCCGTTATAAACGTGACTATCAACTCTTATCCCAGGTCCTCCTGGCAGAAATAGTTGTTCTATAGTACCCGGAGAAGGAGTAAAATCATTGTCAGGATCTTCTGCATTAATTCTGCATTCAACAGAATGGCCTAAAATTTTAATTTTTTCAGAAACTATAGAAAGTTTTTCTCCGGCAGCAAGCTTTATTTGTTCTTTTACTAAATCTATACCAGTAATCATTTCTGTGATGGGATGTTCTACTTGAATTCTTGTATTCATTTCCGTAAAGTAAAAATGACCTTTCTTATCTACAAGAAATTCTACAGTTCCAACAGTAACATACTTAACAGCGCTAGCAGCATTTCTAGCTGCTTTCCCCATTTTTTTTCTCAAAGCAGGTGATATAAATGGAGAAGGGCTTTCTTCAACAAGTTTTTGATGCCTTCTTTGTATAGAGCAGTCTCTCTCAGGTAAATAGGCAATCCTGCCATATTTATCTCCAAGAATTTGAAATTCTATATGTCTAGGCTCTTCTATATATTTTTCAATGTAAACATCATGATTTCCAAAAGCAGCTTTTGCCTCTGTCTGAGCCATTACAATAGCATTTTGTAGCTCTTCTTGAGAATTTACTACTCTCATACCTTTTCCACCACCACCGGCAGTTGCTTTAACTATTACAGGATATCCTATTTTTTTTGCTATTGTAAAAGTTTTAGGGTCATCAGGATTTACAGGCCCGTTAGAACCTGGAACAGTTGGCACTCCTGACTTTTTCATAAGTTCTATAGCAGAAATTTTATCACCCATTTGCTCTATAGACTCTTTTGAGGGACCTATAAATTTTATACCACAAGCTTCACAAACTTCTGCAAAATATGTATTTTCAGACAAAAAACCATACCCAGGATGGATTGCATCCGAACCAGAAATTTCTGCGGCTGCTATAATGCTAGGTATATTTAAATAGCTCTCAACAGCACTTGCATGCCCTACACATACAGATTGATCTGCAAGTTTTACATGCATACTTTCTCTATCTATTTCTGAATGAATAGCAACTGTTTTGATACCGAGTTCTCTGCAGGCTCTAATTATCCTACAAGCAATCTCTCCTCTATTTGCAATCAGAACCTTTTTAAACATGAATTCTCCTATTAGCTATATCAACTTTTTATTTTGCTTGTTTAGGCTGTTCCAGCAAAAATAATTGTTGCCCATATTCTACAGATTGGCCATTTGAAACAAGAATTTTTATTACTTTGCCTTCAACAGAGGACAGAACGTCCTTAATGATTTTCATTGCTTCTATTTGTCCAACTTTTTGTCCTGTAGTTATAATATCTCCTTCTTTTACATATGGAAGCTTATCATTTCCTTGAGAACTTACAAAAGTCCCCACCATTGTAGATTTAATTGCTATAATGGCAGGCTCTTTTGTTTCTTCTATTTTTTGAGATACATTTTTTGCAAATGTAGTGTCTTTAGTGACAACAGATTCCACATCCGTCTTTTTAAAATACAAAGAGTTGTCTCCATTTTTGTATTTCATTTCTTCAATATCAGTATTTTTTATTAGTTTTAAAAAATCTTCAATTTCCAGAGGACTCATTTTAACTCCGTTTTTAACATAATAAAAATTTAATGTAGAACAGTAAAGAGTTTCTCTAAATCCTAGACTCTTTCCACATATTCTCCACTTCTAGTATCAACTTTTATTTTATCGCCTTCTTTAATAAAAAGAGGGACTCTTATATCTGCGCCGGTTTCTAGTTTAGCCATTTTTGTAAGGTTGGAAACGGAATCACCTTTTATTCCAGGTTCAGCTTGTGCTATTGTCATTTCTAGTATTATAGGAAGATCTATATCAATAAGTTCGTTTTCTAAATAAATAGCTTCGACTTCAAGGTTTTCTTTAAGGAAGGTTACTTTATCTCCTAAAAGTTCTGGAGAAACAGTAATTTGTTCGTACGTGTTCATATCCATAAAATTAAAGTTTGTCCCTTCTTTATATAAGAACTGTTTTTTTTGTCTTGTAACGCTTAATGCATCAAATTTTTCTCCAGACTTAAAAGTGCGTTCTATTGTTCCACCTTTTTTTAGATGTCTTAATTTTACACGCATAACAGCCCCACCTTTTCCCGGCTTATGGTTTTGAAACCATGTTATTTGATAAGGTTCTCCGTCAACTAAAATATTGAGTCCATTTTTAAAATCCGATGTTGAAACCATTCTTTCTCCTAAATATTTCGGGTCTGCCTAAAAACCTTAACGCATATTTTTACTGTACTTTTTTACACATCTACGTAAAAAACTTATGCTTATCGCACAATAAGTCCTGAGTTTTTTCTTGCATTTCAAAAATTCACAGGAATTATACGTATTAGGTTTTTTAGAGAACCTCTTGTTTAATATATTGCACAAGTTAAAATTTCGCAGCCAGTTTCTTTTACTAATACAGTATCTTCTATTCTTACTCCAAACTTGTCATCTATATATACACCAGGCTCTACTGTCACAATCATATTAGGCAAAAAAACACCTTCGATGTTAGATGATAACGAAGGCATTTCGTGAATCTCTACACCAACTCCATGTCCTGTAGAGTGGATAAATCTATCTCCAAAACCAGCTTTTTTAATAACTTCTCTTGCAGTTTTGTCTGCCCAAGATATCTTCTGTCCAGCTTTTAAATTACATAAAACAGCATCTTGAGCTGCTTTTACTGTGTTCCAAATTACACGCTCTTCACGTCCGATTTTATCTAAAAAATATGTACGTGTCAAATCAGAACAGTATCCATTATAGGAGCACCCGATATCTAAAAGTACTATATCATTTTCTTTTATTTTTGTATTAGAACTTTTATGGTGTGGATTTGCTGAATTAACTCCGCAAGCTACTATAGGAGAAAAACTTTCTGTAACTTGTTTTTTTGCAAACAGTTCTAGAATTTTATAATAGATATCAATTTCACTAAGACCTGGTTTGAGTTCTTTCTTTATAGTGTTACAAACTTCAGACACTATCTGACAGGCCTTTTTTATGCTAGCAATTTCGTTATCGTTTTTAATAATACGACTACTTGTTAGAATACCAACTTTTTTTTCTAATTTGATTTGTTTTTTTGTTAAAGCATTATTTAATAAAATGAAATCAGAAGCACTTATATGGGTCGGATCTACTGTGACGTTATTGATAGAATTTTTTCTTAAGATAGTTGCTACACTTTCATGAAAGGGTGTATATGGCCACACTTTAATTTTTGATTTTACAAAAAAGTTTTTAACTTGATTCTCTATCATTTTTGAACATATCGCATAGTAACCATTTTTTGTACATAAAAACCAAAAACCATCAAAAGGCACTCCAGTTAAATAAAAGATATCTTTTTGATTAGTAAAAAGTATAGTGTCAAGCGGGATATTGTGAAAAATTTGCAAATTTTTTTTGTTCATCAGAAATTCCAATAATTAATTTTTGCGACGATAAAACTTTGTAAAGCGTGCATAAGGAGCTATATTAGTTGACAATTATATAATTATTTTGTTACAATGACAACACAACCAGAAACTAGGTTGTAATCAATAATCCACTAGTTGGATAAAACAAGGAGTTGTAGTAATGGCACAAGGTAAAGTTAAATGGTTTAATGACCAAAAAGGGTACGGATTCATTTCTAATGATGACGGATCAGGGGATGTTTTTGCACATTATTCGGCCATTCAATCTGAAGGGTTTAAGTCATTGGCAGAAGGTGACAGCGTCGAATTTGAAGTTGTAAATTCTGACAAAGGTCCTAAAGCAGCAAACATAAAAAAGATTTAACCTACTACAAGTAAAAAGTCTCAAAAGATTATCCTTTGAGACTTTTTACTTGTTATTCAAATTAAAGATTTAATCTTTTTTAAAGCAAACAAATACCCATCAATTCCAAAGCCTATAATTTGTCCTGCCGTAATTGGCGCAATATATGATTTGTGCCTAAATTCTTCTCTTATATATATATTTGAAATATGCACTTCTATTATGGGGACTTCTAAACAAGATAGAGCGTCTCTTATTGCTATAGATGTGTGTGTAAAAGCTGCAGGGTTAATAATAATACCAGAAGTGTCATTTAAACTGTTCTGAATTTTATCTATAATTTTACCTTCATGGTTTGACTGAAAAAGTTCAATTTCTAAATTTAATTCTTTAGCAAGAGCTTTAAGTTGTTGTTCAATATTGCTAATAGTAGCATTCCCATAAATTGTAGGTTCTCTAACTCCTAATATATTTATATTTGGCCCATTTAGTACAAGAACTTTCTTCATTTTTTAACTCCAATTTTTTAAAACATTTAAAATAATATCATCTCTGACTGAAACACTCTTTACTTTGCCTATTTTAAATATTAAAACAAGATTAATGTTCCCAGAAGTAGTTTTTTTATCTTTTTTCATTAAATTTAATAATTGTCTAGTATTTATTTTAACATTTAATTTAAAATCTAGAAGGGTTAAAATTTGTTTTACTTCTTTAAAGGTTTTTTTAGAACACAGCTTTAATTTTAAAGAAACTAAACTAGCAAACAGCATGCCAAATATTACAGCTTCTCCGTGCAAAAACTTTTTATAAGAAGTATAAGCTTCTAAAGCGTGTGCAAATGTGTGTCCAAAATTTAAAGTAGTTCTAACTCCAGATATTTCTTTTTCATCTTTTTTTACGACTTGTACTTTATAAAAACAACATTTATATATTATATAATCAAAATCTTTTATAAATCCGTTGATTAATTCTTTCTTTAGATATGTATAAAATTTTCTATCAAAAATTAAGGCATATTTAATAGCTTCAGCAAACCCGTTTTTTATATGCTGACTAGGTAGAGTAATTAAAAAACAAATATTGATCCAGACCAATTTAGGTTGATAAAATACACCAACTATATTTTTACATTTAGTAATATTTACTGCAGTTTTTCCTCCAATTGAAGAATCTATCATAGCAAGGAGGGTTGTAGGTACTTGAATAAAATCTATCCCGCGCATATATGTTGCAGCAAAAAATCCAGCAATATCTCCAATTACTCCTCCGCCTAATGCTATGACACAGCTGTTCCTATCAATACTTTCTTTAAGAGCTTTGTTATATAGAAAAGATAGCTTTTTTATATTTTTGCCAGTTTCGCCTGCACTTATAACTGCTGTTTTAACAGAAACTTTGGAATCATTACTTCTTTGTTTTAATAAATTTGATAAGTATTTTAAATGTAATTTTTTTACATTTTTATCTGTAATAATAAAAAATGTAGTTGTTGCAGTTACTTTTTTTAAATTTTTTAAAAAATCATTTTCAGATTGTGAAATTAATATGTTGTATTTTTGGGACTTTAAATTTACAGGTATTAGATTTTTCATGATTTTTACTATATATTTCAAAGTTTTTTTGCAATTAAAAATAGAGGTGCTAAGTTCAACTTGCTAATAAAACAATAGAATTAAACTTTCTGATGTTATACCACATCAACATTTGATAATTTACAATTTTTGTTTTGTCGCAAGTCAACCAAGATATAAATTTAGTTTCATTAAGATTGAAATTATAAGTTTATTATCTACAACCCATTGTATATATTTTATGAGATAATATCAAATAGAGTCTGCCTGACCCATTAAAGAAACATTTGTAGCATTAATGAAGTTGAGGGAATTATTATCAGCAATAGAGTTATGGATAATAGAATTTTGATAATAGTTAGAATCTTTAGAATAGTCAGTATTAACTAAGTAAACAGAAGTAGTTGACAAATCAATATCAGAGGCAGTAAAAGAAAGGGTGTTGTTATTAATGAGAAGATTGTCTACCTCAGTAGTATTTCCACTTCTTCCACCTTGAAAGGATAATAGAGCAAAGGATATTTGTTCGCAGTTAATAGAAGAACTAATAGAAATGGAATTAGAAGAGATAGAGATAGTATTAGGATGATAAACAGCGCCAGGGTCTGAGTATAGGGATAGGAGAGCAACTGTACTTAATTGCAAAAATGTTATATATATTTATTTTCGAAATGTATCTACTCCCTGACTAGACTGAAAATAGGGCAAAGGAAGGAATTATTCATAAAAAGGGAAGATTGGGGGAACCCAAATGGTCAAGTCAGGTTTTAAAAAAACAAATATAAGTATATAACTAGGTTTTTATGATAATCAAAAAAGACAAAAGTACTATACAAAATTATTTTCAAGACAATTCTGGTGTTTCTGGAGCATATGCTGATTCTGTTGCGATAGCAGAAAACGAAGATGATATTTCTAATTTTTTAATTGAAATGTCGGAAAAACAAATACCAGTAACTATTGTTGGTGCGCTTACAGGAAATACGGCTTCTGGGTTAGCTTTTGGGGGTGTTGTGCTATCGTTAGAAAATTTAAATAATATAGGTGAAATAAAAGAAAATAGTGACAATACTGCTTTTATTACTGTTGGTGCCGGAGCAAGACTCAATGATATAAAAGTAAAAGCTTATCAAAACGGTTGGATGTATCCACCTGACCCTACAGAGAAGAGTGCTTTTATTGGTGGAAATATTGCTACCAACGCTTCTGGATCTAGAGGTTTTAAGTTTGGCCCGACAAGAGATTACGTACAAGCTTTAAAGGTTATTTTTTCAGATGGCTCAAAAAGTTTTATCCAAAGAGGTAAAATATTTTCAGATAAAAATGGAAATATAACATTTGATACAAATAAAGGCACAAAGCATATAAAACTTCCTGAATACAAATTACCTCATATTAAAAATGCAGCAGGGTATTATAATTATCCTGATTGTGATTTAATAGATGTCTTTATAGGCTCAGAGGGGACTCTTTGTGTTATTGTTGAAGCTGTTTTAAAGCTTGTACCTTGTTTTAAAGAAGTTTTTGGAGGCATAATATTTTTTCAAAATCGTGATAATGCATTCATGTTCGTAGATAAAATAAAATTAATTTCTAAAAAAGCAAAAGTAGAGAGGTTAAGAAATTCTATTAACGCTATGTCTTTAGAATACTTTGAAAAAAATGCTTTAGATCTCATTAGAGACGATTATCCTCTTATTCCTTTGGACGCTGAATGCGGTATAATGTTTGAACAGGACGTTTACGATGACAGCATAGATTTATTAATTGATAAATGGTATAAGATTATGCAGAAGTATAATGTAAATGATGATAAAGTATGGTTTGCATCAAATTTAGCAGAACTAGAGAAATTTAGAATTTTTAGACATGCAATACCTGAACATATTAACAAAATAGTAAAAAAGAATAAAGTGCCTAAAGTAGGCACAGATTTTGCTGTTCCTGAGGGAAAACTTTCAGATATAGTAGATTTTTGCCAAAAAGAATTTAAGAATTCAGGCATTTTTAATTTAACCTTTGGACATATTGGTGAAAATCATCTCCATGCAAATATTTTAGCTTCAAATGAAGATGAATATGAAAAATGCAGAAAGTTGTACATTGATATTTGTTCTCAAGTAGTAAAGCTAAAAGGAACTGTTTCGGCTGAGCATGGTATTGGTAAACTCAGGCACATTTTTTTGGAAAAAATGCTTGGAAAAGAAGGATTTAAGGAGATGGCAAAGTTTAAAAAAAGTTTTGATAAATCCGCTATTTTATGTCAGGATAATATATTCCCAAGGGACTATTTGTATGAAAAAGTTTGTCATTAAAATAACAAAAAAATGTTTTATTCCTTTTGTTTTATTGTTTACTGTTGTATTTGTTTTTTCTTGTTCTTCTGATCGTTCTTTAAAAAAAGAAATTTATGCAGGGGTAGGGGCTCCAAAAGATCAAGTCCCGTTTTTACCAAATGTCCGTAAAGGGGTTTTACCCAATGGTCTTACTTACTATATTTTAAAAAATTCTCAACCGGAAATTTTGCATTGTTAGCCCTAGCGGTAAATGCAGGCTCTGTTCTTGAAAAAAAATGACCAAAGAGGTTTAGCTCACTTTGTAGAGCACATGGCTTTTGATAGTACAAAACATTTCCCTAAAAATGGAATTATAGACTATTTACGTTCTGTTGGAATGCGTTTTGGTGCTGACATTAATGCATTCACAAATTTTGACAATACAGTTTATTTTATGGAAGTCCCAGTACAAACAGACGAACAGAGCATTAAAATTGTTCCAAATAAAGCTTTAAATATTCTTAACGACTGGGTGCAACACGTTTTGTTTAATCAAGAAGATGTAGACAATGAAAGAAAAGTTATTCTTGAAGAAAAAAGACTAAGGATGACCAATACAGGTGCAAGAATATGGTTGGATAAAGCATTGCCAATACTTTATAAAGGTTCTATGTATGCAAGTAGATTTCCTATAGGGTGTCTGAAGGTATAGAAAATGCTACTGTCCAACAATTAAAAGATTTTTATAAAACATGGTATCGCCTTGACAATATGGCCATTGTTGTTGTAGGTGATTTTGATGATGAGGTTTTAGAAAATTCTTTAAAGTCTATTTTTTATATAGCCTAAAGCTAATACACCTTTAAACCGTCCTAAATATGACTTGCCTGCTCCTAAAAAGGCAGTTTACGTATATAGGTTCTAACAGATAAAGAGCAAGTTTATGATGAGATTTATCTTTTCTTTACTCAACCTAAAATAGAATCTGATGCTGTAAAATATGTGCTTGATCAATGGAAGGCAAATTTATTAAACGCTGACAAATCTCCAGATTATGTTCTTAATAAAGAAATTTGTAAACTTATTTACGGAAATAGTCCATACTTCACAGAAACCGAAATCTCTGATTTAGACAAAGTAAATAAAGATATAGCTTTTGATTTTATGAAAAAATCTTTGAATCCAGCAGATTACACTTTTGTTTTTGTAGGGAATATTGATATTGAATCATTTAAAGAATATATTAAAACTTATTGGGCTTCTATCAAACCAGCACAATCTTATAATATTACAAACAAAGAATTTTCTCGCCCTAAGCCTGCAAAGAAGGAAATACACATGGGCAATGGAGACAAAAGTTCTGTAAGTTTAGGATGGTACGTAAAAGAAAATTATTCTCAAAGCTTAAGTGCAAAAACTTGTGTTTTTGAAGAATACATGAATATAATATTAACAGACCACCTGCGTATGAAGTTAGGAGAAATATATTATATTGCGCCAGTTTGTCTTGCTGATATGTTTTTGGGAGAATTAACTATGGGCGGCAATTTTTCATGTGATCCTAAAAACTCTAAACGTCTTATTAATGTCGTAATTAGTGATATCAATAATATGGCACATAGTAATATTGAGAAAAATATTTTGGATAAAGCCAAAAAGGCGTGTAAGACGGGATGGGAAAAAAGTATTCAAGATAATTTTGTGATAATGTTTTGTAATATAAGCACATTGAGTTAAAAAGGGAGAAAGGAATGAAGATCCCATACAACATACAACATACAACATACAACATACAACATACAACATACAACATACAACATACAACATACAACATACAACATACAACATACAACATACAACATACAACATACAACATACA
>NZ_JAITJM010000067.1:0-3021 GCF_031278955.1 Candidatus Endomicrobiellum cubanum
TTATATTTTATTTAACCAAACATTAATTTTTTTATTTTTTATTTTTTTTTTTAAACCCCCCCCCCCCCCCCCCCCCGAGGGTTTTGTGCTGTAATTGTGTTAAGATTTTATCAGAAGGAATAATTGTTCCATTTGTTGCAATTACTATTTCTTCAACTATTGATTGTCCCTGAACGTAACGTATAATGTCTAGTGCTTCTGGATGAATAAAAAATTCCCCTCCTTGAATTTGTAAAAGTTTTATTTTAGAAACTATTTGTTTTAATATTTCTAAATCTTTACGCAAACTCTTATATGTATAAAAGGGGAATAGGTGTCTTAAAAATGGCGAGAAATTACCGCAATCTTTACACATTAGAGTACATTGTTGCCCTGTAACAAGAACCAAATAATCTAGTACCACATTTTTCTTTGTAATTCTCAAAATCTTTTTTAAAGTATTGAACATTTTAATTGCCTTTTAAAATTTTCCAGCTTGTAGGGGGTACAAAATTTAGATAACTATTATCACTAAAAAGAAAATCACTTCTTACTTCGCATTTATTTAAAACAACAATTTCTTTTAATATTTTGGAGTTGTTTTTAATAAAATGATTAAGATACGGAATTTTTAATGGATTAAATCCCATAAGCTTAGAGGTAACAATATCAACTGCAAGAAAGTCTTCTCCTGCGATAAGGGTATTTGCTTTTTTACTATGTGGGCAAAATGGGCCATCGCCTTCTCCTGCTAAAATTCCATCAACAATAGAAAAGTATCCTCTTTTTTTAAGTATCATTCCGCTATACAAATCTACTACCATCCTCCAAATTGTATCATTCCCATGCCAAGATCCTCTTGATTTTACTCCAGTGAAAAAAGTTCCTTTCACCCATTGCCAAAAACTTGAGTATTCATCGCCTCCAATTAGAGGAAAGCCCACTCTCCAATGAATTAATTGATTTTTTTGCCCTATTGTTCCCACCAATCCTTTTAGATTAAGAGTTGTACCAGATTTGTGGTGTGTTTTCATTTTCGGCAATGAAATAAAAACATCTGCGTCATATATGCTGTTTGAAAAAGTATAGAGTTGGCGGTTGCCAGTATGAGCTTTAATTGTTTCAGCCCGTTGTTTAAAAACACCTCGAAACAATTTACTGTTTACTTTATTAAACAAAGATTTCTTAGAAAGATTTACTTGAGTATATCCTCTAGGATCTCCCATCTGAGCACACATTTTTTCTTTATCTCCATAATCATGCAAATCTTTGCATACAAGGGGCCTTAAATCTAGAATTTCACATGGAACTCGATATTTAGTCCGAAGCCTCTCTATTTTGGTATTTATTAAAAGTTCTTCAAAGTTTGCATCAATTGAAGGATTGTCACCTATTGAAATCATTCCACAACCATCTAAGGCTATATCCACAAAATCTGCAACAGCTTCTATTACGTTAGGATGTGTAATTACGCAAAATAGATCATCTTTGTGGTTACATGATTCACGCCATTTTGAAGCGACCCAATTTGGTTTTAGAAAAACTCTCATACCTGGTTTTATGATATGGCCTAATGGGTTTGTCGTATCATATCCCAGTGAATTGAATAAAACCTTTAAGGCTTCCTTTACAGTATCCAATTCATAACTAGTTGCATTTGTATAAGCTACTTTTATCATAGATTATCCAGTAAAATAGATAAACAGTATATTAACCACTTTTGCTCTCCATCCAAATTGACTTTATTATCAATATTATTAATAAATTCTTTCCTCTCTGGAATTTTGTAATCTTTAAGCCATTTGTCCATTGGTCTTACAAAAGGTATTTTATGTGGAATTTCAAAATTTGGATATCTTTTAGAAAACAATCTTCTTAATAAATATTTGGGTTCCCCAGATCTTATCCTAAACAAATCTAAAGGCCGTTTCAGTAACATATTTTCATACGGCTCAAGAGCTGTACAACCAGCTAAAGATAAAGCATTTGTAAAAGCTTGTATTATGCCAATTCCATGAACATTCCTAAGGAAACTAATAAAATCTATTTTTCCATCTTCAAGTTTAAACTTTTCGTATGTATTTATAATTGAACCAGGATTTTTTAATATAGATTGTGGCATAATGTAAGTATACCGTTGTACAAACTCCTCAAAATCCCAGTCCTTCTGTAAAAGTTTGCTCATTCCTCCAAAATTTGAGTCCGCGCCATTTCCACAGTAAAGTTTATTAATTCCATCTTTACGTGCAGTTGCCGCTGCTTTGTAAAGAGCAACTTCTACAACATGTAATCCGGATTTTTTATTTCTTATCAAAATAGGTGTTAAATTTACATAATCTTCCCAATAAACTTCAACTATTTTCAAATCAAGACCATAATAATCAGCGTATTTTTGTGCCATTATAGTTTCATCGATGGCACCATCAGAATTAAATCTTATACTGTATGCTTTAGTCCCCTTTGGACAATAAGAAGCTATTATTGCTGAATCAATACCCCCACTTAAAAGAAGGCCTGCATTTACGTTTTGTTTGGTAAAAGTTTTTAAATAATTTGAAATATCTTGCGCGTTTTCAATAGGAATTATATTCTCCTGCTCAACTTCAGGATATTTAGGAATATATTCTTCTGACCAGCCTACATTTTTTTCTGGGACAAATCGAAATGCCAAATAAGAACTCATACAATATTCTTTATCTATTTTCATGCCACAATCATCCTATAATGTATATTATGTTTTGTTCAGGAATGCCTGCTTTAATGTATCCTGAAATTTGGTAATCTAAAATACACTTCCCGCAAACGTTGTAATAGGTAATAATCTAGTCCCTAAACCAGCGGCCAAAACTATAGCTAAATTCATATTTTGATAACCTTTTTAAACTTTGCCATATATAGATTAAAATCATCTCTCATAGTATACAAAAAAGATAATAGAAATACCAGTCTCATAACACATTAAATTCCAATACTGTGCAGTTAATTTTACAAAGAAACCATTCTTTATATATACAATCACATATAACAATCAATATCCTCATC
>NZ_JAITJM010000031.1:0-3538 GCF_031278955.1 Candidatus Endomicrobiellum cubanum
TTTTTTAGAAAAAACAAAAATTAGATGTTTTTATATAAAACTAACTCTTTGGGTTACCCCATTCCTCCTTTTTATGAATAAATTTTTCCTTTTTTTCCTTAAAATGGGCAAGGCAGGTAGAAATTAAAAAATATGAGAGGAGGGGCATCTCTTTAAAGGCCTTGAAAAAATTAAAAATATTTGAAAGATTAATCATAAATCAAACAATCACCCTTTAATTGTAACTTTAACAAAAATCTTAATACATATGGGCCCTACAGCATTAAAAAACTTGTCTAAAATTTAAAACATATTGAAAAATCTATAAATCCTGAAAATATATTTTTTATATATTGTAAGATAGCTATTCTGTTAGATTTAATGTTTTCTTCATTTGTCATCACCGTAACTTTATCAAAGAAAGAATCAATGTTCACTTTTAATTCTAAGACTATATCAAATACTCTATCATAATCACAACCTGCTATATATTTTTCAATTAAACCTTTTGCAAATATGGCTTTTTCAAATAGAGTTTTTTCTGATTCTTCAATGAGCAAAGATTGATTTACTATAGATGTAATGTTTATGTTTTGTTTTTTTGCTTGATTTAGAATATTATTTATTCTTTTAAATATGCCAGATACAGAAACAAAATCTCCTTTTTGCTTTGCTTTTTGTAAAGATAAAAGTTTTGGTTTTAAGGAACCGAGTTTTTTTATGCCATATATTTTTGCTTCATTTGTAACAGCTTTAATCTCAGATGAGTCAAAACCTTGAGTTTCTAGGAGATTTTCTATTCTTTGCCATAGAAAATTTGTTAGTCTATCTTGAGGGTTTGTTGTATTGTTATTGTTTTTTATATTGTTCGGAAGGAAATCAAACGCACTCTTTATTATTTGAGATAAATCTTCCTTAGGCATTACTTCTAGAGCTATTCTTATAAAACCTATAGCCGATCTCCTAAGACCGTATGGATCTGCTGAACCTGATGGCTCTAATCCAATAGAAAAATTTGCAGCCAAAGTATCTATTTTGTCTGCCATAGATATTATAGAAGCTAACTTTGTTGTCGGCAAAGTTCCTGAAGAGCTTAACGGAAAGTAGTGTTCTTGTAACGCTTGTGCAACTTCTGAATTTTCATTAAGTTTTAAAGCATAGATTTTACCCATTATGCCTTGAAGTTCAGGGTATTCAAAAACCATTTCACTTACTAAATCTGTTTTGGATAACATAGCAGCTTTTTCTATTAAAGTATTATCTATGTTTAAATTAAATTCTTTGTTAAAAATCAGCGCAATTTGTTTTATGCGCAAAGTTTTTTCATAAATTGTACCTATTTCTTTATGAAAAACTATACCCTTTAATTTCTCAACATTGTTTTGTAGGCCATTTTTTAAGTCGTTGTTATAAAAGAATTCTGCATCAGCAAGTCTAGCCAAGACAACTTTTTGGTAACCTTCTTTAACTATATCTTGGTATGCTGAAGTGCCATTTTTTATACCAACAAAATGATTTGAAAAGCTCCCATTTTTATCATTTACAGCAAAACATTTCTGGCTTTTTCTTATACAAACTGTTAAAACTTCTTTAGGAAGATTGAGGTATTTTTTGTCAAAAGAGCAACAAATCGCGCTAGGATATTCCACTAGATAGTTTACTTCCTCAATAATAGCTTCGTCAGACAGTATGTCTCCTATATTATTAACGCAAGATTTGATAGAATTTTTTATCTCTTGTCGTCTTTCATCTTGATCCACTATTACAGACTTATTTTTTAATATAGACAGATAGTTTTCAGACATGTCTATTTTTATTTTCTTATTATCGTAAGTATGCAGACCAACTGTCCAATTAGAAGATGTTACATCTGCAATTTTAAATTTAATTAAATTTTTGCCAAATAAAGCGACTATATTTCTTATAGGTCTAGCAAATTTAAAACCAGTTTCTTCCCAAATCATATTTTTAGGGAAACTTATACTTTTTATAACCTCAGGAAAAATTATGCCTAATAGTTTTTTTGTTGGCTCACCTTTAATTGTTTTTGTAAAACAAAGATATTCACCTTTATCACTAACTTTAGTTTTAAGTTTTTCTGGAGTGGTGTCATTTTTTACAGCAAAACCTAAAGCTGCTTTTGTAAAGTTGCCATTAAGATCTTTTGCTGCTTTTATGGAAGGACCTAGAAGTTCTTCAATTGTGTCATTACTTTTTTCATAAAGACCTTCAATAATTAGAACGAGTCTTCTAGGCGTAGCATATGTTTTTATATTATTGAAAATTAAACCATAATTTGTAAGAGCCTTAGTGGAAGCTTGCTTGATTTGTTGTAAAGCAGGGTTAATATATGATGTAGGGAGCTCTTCTACACCTATTTCAAGTAATGCAGTTTTTGTGTTTAAAGTACCCATTATATACCTCAATTTTGTTGTACTTTCAGATATTCTTCAGCGACTGACTTTGCAAGAGTGCGTACTCTTAAGATATAACTAACTCTTTCAGACACAGAAATCGCTCCTCTAGCATCTAGCAAATTAAATAAATGCGAACATTTTATTACAGCATCGTAAGCAGGAAGAGGTAAATTTTTTTGGCAGAGTTTTTGCGCTTGTTGTTCCCAATCTGCAAAATGTTGTTTTAACATATCTGCTTGCGCATGCTCAAAATTGTAGCAAGACCATTCTTTTTCATCTTCTTTGTGCACATCACCATATGTTAATTGGTCATTCCATGCTAAATCATAAACATTATCTTTTTTTTGGACATACATTGCTAAGCGTTCAGTACCATACGTGATTTCAGCTGGTATTGGGGTTAGAGGTATGCCTCCAACTTGCTGGAAATATGTAAATTGTGTAGCTTCCATGCCATCAATCCACACTTCCCACCCAAGTCCCCAGGCTCCGAGTGTCGGGGATTCCCAATCATCTTCAACAAATCTTATGTCATGTTTTTTAGGGTTTAAACCTATAACTTTTAAACTTTTTAAATAAATTGCTTGAATATCTTTAGGAGCAGGCTTCATAATAACTTGAAATTGGTAATAATGTTGTAATCTGTTTGGATTTTCTCCATATCTGCCATCGGTTGGTCTTCTTGAAGGCTCTACATAAGCTACGTTCCAAGGTTTTGGTCCTAAAGAACGCAAAAATGTAGCAGGATTAAATGTTCCAGCACCTTTTTCTAAGTCGTAAGGTTGCCATATTAAACAACCTTGTTTTGCCCAGAATTTTTGTAGTTTAAAAATAATTTCTTGAAAATTCATGTAGTCCTCTAAATTTTACACAATAAAAATTTGAATATATATTTTAACAAAAAATGTATATCTGTACAAATTTTACCATTAGTAAAAACATGAATTTATAAATAAGTTCGTTGCTTATTTGGAAATATTTTTAGTTAGAGCCTGACTTGTCCGGCGAAAGGGAAAAGGGAAAGTTTGGGGGAACCCAAACAGATGTTTTTATATAAAAACATCTAATTTTTGTTTTTTCTAAAAAAGGAGTTGTCCTCTATACAAGTATATATTATTTTACATAATTAGAGTATATTATGT